>DASTZO010000094.1:0-2828 GCA_035764265.1 Sphingomicrobium sp. | reverse complement strand
GAGCGAGGGCCGGCGGCTGCCCAGGCCATCGTTGCCCAGGTGCAAAGGCTCGATCCATGCAACGAAGAGGCGACTCGGCTGGCGCTGAAGATCGATCACCAAACCGGCGATCGCGGGTCGCTGCACCGGCACTATGAATTGCTGAGCAAGCGCTTGCGCGAGGATTATGACGCGGCCCCGTCCCGCGAGACCCAAGAGCTATTTCAACGGCTGTCGGGCAACACGACGGCGGCAACCTCGCCGCTCGCCCGCCCGCCGGACCCGCCGCCCCGCGTCGAGCCGGCCAGTGCCGGGCCGCCTGGCGATGCGCCCGGTCGCGGCTTGGCGAGGCGAGCGCTGGTTGCGTCGCTGGCCGCGCTGGCCGCCGTCGCTTTGCTCATCTTCGGCTGGTGGTCTCTGCGGCCCCAGTCGGCCAACCCCGACCAGCCGCCGCTCATTGCCGTGCTGCCGTTCGAGCAGCAGCCCGCCGGCGACGCATTCCTGGCCGAGGGCCTGTGGGAAGACACGCGCCTCGCCCTGTCGCAAACCCAGACTTTGCGCGTGCTCGGCCGCGCAACCACGCTGGAGATGGCAAAAGCGGGCCGATCGCCCAAGGCGTATCGCGACCGGCTCGGCGTCGATTATGTCCTCGAGGGAGTCGTCCGCCGCCAGGGTGACCGGGTTCGAGTGACGACAAGTCTGACCCGGACAAGGGACGGGATCGGCATCTGGCATTCGGCCTTTGCCGGCCGGCTCGGCGACCCGCTGGCCCTGCAAGCGGCGGTTGCCAAGGGAATCGAAGGTCGGCTTCGCGGCCAGCTGGCGCGCGGCGGAGGCAAAGTCCCCGAGCAGATCGCCACCACTCCGGAAGTCTATGAGCTCTACAGCAAGTCGAGATCGCTGCTTCGCACGAGGAGCCCGCGCGCCGCGCAGGAAGCCATTCAACTTCTTGAACGTGCGCTGCAGCTGGACCGGAATTTCGCCCCGGCCTGGTCGATGCTGGGCTCAGCCAATCATTTCGGTCGGTTTAGCCCCGGGGCCAGCCCTGAATGGCGGGCCCGGGCCAGGGCGGATGTCCATCGCGCGCTGGAACTCGCGCCCAGGCTTGCCGAAGCGCACGCGGTCTTGGCACTGATCGACGGACTTGGCTCGCCGGTCGCCGTGCGGTCGCTCGAGCGGGCCGTCGCCCTCGACCCCGGCAATAGCGACGCCTGGAACTGGCTCGGAATCGCCCGCGCCCAACAAGGCGACACCGACGGTGCAACCCAGGCCTATCAGAAATCGATCGAGATCGACCCGTTCCTCGCTCCGGCGCTCAGCAACCTGGCCGGCGCGCTGCTCGACCGACAGGATCATCAGGGATTCGAGCGCCTGCTCCGGCGCATTTCCCGGGCTGACGGCGGCGCGACCCTGGTCACGGCGCTTCGAGCTCACCGCTGGTTCCGCGAAGGCGACTATTCACGAGCGATGAAACCGTTGCTGAAGCTGGCCTCGCGTTCCGGGGAACTCGACAGCTTCGTGGTCTGGAAGATCGAAGAGGGATTGTTGCGGCTCGGTCTTGTCGACCAGGCTCGAGCATTGTCCGGCCGGCCAGAGCAGTTCGTTGCAGAGCTCCGTGGAGAACGGCTTCGTGGTGAGTTCGAAGGAGGCCGGATCCCCTCCCCGCGAGAATATTGGGTCACCGTCGAGATCGCCACCGTGTCGAGTCGCGCTATGCTCAATCTCGGGCGCGGGAGGATGCTCGTCGATTCCTATCGGCAGGGGTTTGAATCTCGACAGGACTTCCTGACGACGCTCAACACCTATGGCGAGCCGGTCATCGTCATACCAGGCCTGGCGATTGCCTTGCAGTCGTCCGGGCAAGCCCTTGAAGCCGAGGCTCTCCTCAAGGCAATCGAAAACGACGCCGAGGCAAGGGTCGAGCGGCATCCCGGCGACGCTGACGCCGTTTGGCAACTGGCGCGCATCCGTGCCGCCCAGGGGCGTGAAAACGACGCCATCGACCTCCTGTCACGGGCGCTGGATCATGGCTGGCTGCCGGACGGCCGCTTCTATCCGCTCGACATCGCCGACGACCCGCCCGTCCGCGGGCTTCGCGGCGACCCGCGCTTCGAACGGCTGCGCCGCCGGGCCCTCGCGCACATCGCCCGCGAACGCGCCGAGCTGGGACCGGTTCGGATCTAGCCCGGCGCGCTCTCCCGCTCAGTCCGATCCGGTGACCTTCTCCCGGGTCGACACATAGATATCGGCCGACCCCTCGCCCGGACGAGTCGAACCGAACACCAGCGTCGTGCCGTCCCACGACAGCGACGCGCGGCTCTCCCCGAAGCTGCTGTTGATGCCGTTGCCTAGCTGGACCGCCGTGCCCCAGGGATCGTCGACGGTCGAACGGGTCGACGACCAGATGTCGGTCGCTCCCAGGCTCCCGGTCCGGGTCGAGTCCCAGACGATCTCGAGCCCGTCATGGCGAACGTTCGGCCGGGCATCGCTGGCGGAGCTGTTGACGCCCCCCGGGGCGAATTGCGCCGGGCCGAAATTGACGCTGTAGAAGATGTCCTGCGCTGGGTGTCCGTTCCGGGTGCTGGAGAAATAGAGGATTTCCCGCCCGTCCTCGGTCTCGAACCAGGAGGGGCTCCATTCTTCCCACGGGCTGTTGATGGCGCTCGCTCCGCTGGGCAGGGGCTGTGGCGTTCCGAAGCCGTTTGGCCCATGCTTGACGACATAGATGTCGGAGTTGGTGGCGCTCAGCCGCCGGACGAAGAAAAAGCGGTTGCCGCGCGCCGGCGTCGGGCAGAATTCGTCAGCCGCCGTGTTGATCGCCGGCCCGGCGTTCACCGGCGCGCCCCAGC
>DASTZO010000093.1:0-5360 GCA_035764265.1 Sphingomicrobium sp. | reverse complement strand
TTGGCCGCCGCGGAGGCCCGTCGCTGCTTGATCTCCGGGCTCCGCGCCGGGTCCGGCCGGTCGAGCGGCAGCATGTCGCCGGCCATGGGCTCGAAGCCCAGGGTCGCCAGGCTCTCGGCGAAATGCGGCGGAAGCTCGGCGGTGACGTCGATCGCTCCGCCGTCGGGTGAGTCGATCCGGATCCGCCGCGCGTGGAGGTGGAGCTTGCGGCTGATGCCGCCGGTCAGGAAGGCTTCGGCGCCGCCGTATTTGGCGTCGCCGACGATCGGGTGGCCGATCGCCGCCATATGCGCGCGCAGCTGGTGGGTGCGGCCGGTCAGCGGCTGCAATTCGACCCAGGCGGCGCGGTTGCCGGCGCGGTCGACCAGCCGCCAGCGGGTCTTCGCCGCCAGCCCGCTTTCCTTGTCGACGTGCATCTTCTCGCCGCCGGTGCCGGGCTGCTTGGCCAGCGGCAGGTCGATCAGCCCCTCCTGGGCCGACGGCACCCCGACGACCAGCGCCCAATAGACCTTGCGCGCGGTGCGGCCGGAAAAGGCCTTGGCGAAATGGCCCGCCGCCCGCGCCGTTCGAGCGACCAGCAGCGCGCCCGACGTGTCCTTGTCGAGCCGGTGGACCAGCTTGGGCCGGGCGCCGGCCTCGTCGGCGAGCCCGTCGAGCAGCCGGTCGAGGTGGTGGTGGGTCTTGGTGCCGCCCTGGGTCGCGAGGCCGGGCGGCTTGGCGAGGACGAAGGCGTGGGGGTCGGAATAGATCACCATCTCGCGCACCAGCTCGGCTTCCTCGGGAGCCAGCGGCTCGGCCTTGCGCTGCGGCCGAGCGACCCGCGCCGGGGCGGCTTCGGGCGGCGGGACGCGGATCTGCTGCCCGGCCTCGATCCGGTCGCCGGGGGTCGCGCGCCTGCCGTCGAGGCGCAGCTGACCGGTCCGCGCCCAGCGCGAGACGATGTTGAAGCTGACCTCGGGCAGGTGGCGCTTGAACCAGCGGTCGAGGCGGATTCCGTCGTCGTCCTCGGTGACGGTGAAGCTGCGGGGTTCGGCCATGGCCGGGCGATTAGCTTCTGCGCCTCCAATAGTCGAACGCCCGCGCGTGCAGCCCGGCGACCAGGCGCTTCGCCTCCGGCCCTTCCCACAGTCCGCTGTAGTTGTGGCAGGAGGCTCCGCCCGCCACCCACCAGCCCTGGCCGGGGAGCCCGTCCGACTGGCGCACCACCAGCACCGCGAGCTCGGGCTCGCCGCGCTCCGCCGCCTCCTCGTCGACCGCGCCCAGCACCTTGCACAGGGCGCGCATCTTGGGCCGCGAGAACTCGTGGCCGAGGGCGTTCAAAAGCTCCGAATACGTGACCGGTTCGCCGGCTTTCGCGGCGGCGACCAGGTGCGCGCGCACCTCGCTGGGGTCGGCCAGCCGCCCCGCGGCATTGGTTGGCCGGTCGGCAAGCCGCCCCGCGGTGCTCATTCGGGCTGGTCGGCCACCGGGGTCAGCTCGAACACGTCGAGCTTGGAACTGCCCTGCGGCCACGGGATCACCAGCCGCCAGCGGAACGGGCCGATGCGCTCGAGCACTCCGGCCATGTCGCGCTTGGGGTCCTCGGCGTAGGCGAGCGGCTGCTGCTCGTCACCCAGCGCCAGGCTGCCGAGGAAGATCAGGCGGTCGGGCCGGTCGTCTTCCCACAGGCGCCCCGCCGGCCGCTGGCTGCCGGTCTGCTTGACGATGGTCAGAAGGTCGTCCTCGACCTGGACGTAGCAGAAGAACGGCTTGAACCGCTCGAACGCCAGGCCCTTGTCGCCGATCCTGCCGAGCTTGATCAGCCGGCAGTTGTAGCTCCCGGGGGTCGGCGCCGGCCGCGGCAGCGCCGCCCGCGGCTCGAGCAGCGCGCCCTCCCTGCGGATTTCGGCGGCATGGCGCCGCCGCGCGTCGGCGAGCGCCGATTGCCACGCAAGGCCGATTCGGGCGAGCCGCGATTCGTCCGCGGCGGTGGCGATCTCCATCCACGCTTCGGACTTCAGCGGCGGCTCGGCCAGCACCGATGCGGCCGGGCGGTACCGGGGCTCCTCGGGCCTGGCGCCCGCGCAGCCGGCAAGGGCGCCGGCAAGGGCGGTCACACAGGCAGCGCGCCGCAATGAGGAACGCAAACGCAGGGCACGGACCTTTCGACAAGTTCGGTTCTTACAAGTGACAGGCCGGGCTTTCGGTTTCAACCAACCGCATGTTCATCACGAGCTTTCACTTCGCGCTCAGCGCCGCTAGGCGCGCGTCGGATGAACGCCGCCAGCCTGGCCCAGCCCAACCGGGAAATCCGCCGCGGCTTCCTGTTCGGGGTCGCCGCCTACGGGCTGTGGGGCGTGCTGCCGATCTATTTCAAGGCGATCGCCGCGGTCGCGGCGGTCGACATCGTCGCCCACCGGGTGCTGTGGTCGCTGCCGTTCCTGGCGCTGCTGCTGTTCCTGGGCCGCGGCTGGGGCGAGGTCGTCCAGGCCGTCCGCCGCCGCAAGACGCTGGTCCTGTTGCTGTGCACCGCGGTGCTGATCGCCACCAACTGGCTGCTCTACGTCTATGCGGTGACCAGCGGCCACATCCTCGCCGGAAGCCTCGGCTACTACCTCAACCCGCTGGCCAACGTGCTGCTCGGCCGCTTCATCCTCAAGGAGCGCCTGTCGTGGCTGCAATGGAGCGCGATCGCCATCGCCGCGGCGGGGATCCTTGCCCTGATCGGCGGGGCGCTCGACCAATTGTGGATCAGCCTGACCCTGGCGGTGACCTTCGCCACCTACGGGCTGCTGCGCAAGATCGCCCTGGTCGACGCGGTCGCGGGCCTCGCGATCGAGACCGCGCTGCTGCTGCCGCTGGCGATCGCCTGGCTCGCCTGGCGCCTCGCCGCCGGAGAGCCGAGCTTCGGCTCGACCGATGGCGAGACGGGACTGCTGCTGCTCGCGGGCGTGGTTTCGACCATCCCGCTGCTGCTGTTCACCGGCGCCGCCCGGCGCCTGCCCTACTCGACGCTCGGGATGCTCCAGTTCCTCGCCCCGACGCTGCAATTCGTGTGCGCGGTGTGGCTCTACGGCGAGCCGTTCGGCCGCGCCCATGCGATCGCCTTCGGTGCGATCTGGACGGCGCTGGCGCTGTACATGCTGGCGCTGGTGCGGAGCCCGCGCGCGCCCCAGCCGCCCGAATAGGGAACTTCGCAGCCCGCCCCCGCATTGCTGGGGACGATGAGACTGCTGCTGCTATTGTCCGCCTTGGCGCTCGGCTCGTGCGCCCCGGTCCCCGCCGCCGCTCCCCAGGGCCCGGTGGGGTCGATGGAGTGCGGGATCGTCGGCTCGAGCGGCTGGGCGGCGTGGGTCAACGCGATGCCGGGCCCGAATGCCCGGCCGACGCTGATCGTCACCGGCAAGGTCACCGTGCCGACCGGCGGCTATAGGTTCGCCTGGCGCGACATGCGGGTGATGGAAAGCTATCCGGTGCAGGTCGCGGTCGAGCTCGACGCGATCCCGCCGGCCGGGCCCGCGACCCAGGCTTTGGTTACCCACGACGTGCGCGGCCAGTGGCCGATCGACCCGCCGGTCGGCGCGCTGACGGTCCGCTGCGGCGACATGGTGCTGGTTCGGGTCGCCCCTGTGGAAACCGCGCATTAGCTGCTAAGCGGCCGCCCATGCTCAATCTCGCCTCGCTCATCATCGGCATCGTCGCGCTCGTCTTCGCGGTGGTCGCCTTTCTGCCCCTGCTCGGCTGGGCCAACTGGCTGATCATCCCGCTGGCCGTGATCGGCGCCGCGGTCGGAATGGCGTCGAGCGGCACCGCCGGGCGCAACCTCAACCTGTTCGTGATCGTCGTCGGAGTCGTCCGGCTGATGCTGGGCGGCGGCATCCTGTAGCGGAAGCTAGCGCTCCTTGACGTAGCGGCCGGGCGCGTCCTCGATCGCCTTGAGCCGGCCCTTGCCCGGGATTCGCGCTCCTTCGGCCTTGACCGTCTTCGGGTCCTGCTTCTTCAGCCACTCGATCCAGTCGGGCCACCAGCTGCCTTGGCGCTCGGTCGCGCCGGCGATGAACGCCTCGAGCGTGTCGCTCGGCTCGTCGTTGACCCAATATTGGTACTTGCCGGCCGCCGGCGGGTTGACGACCCCGGCGATATGCCCCGAGCCGGCGAGCACGAAGCGCTTGTCGCCCGTGAAGTGGTCCATGATCTTCCACACGCTCTGCGGCGGCGCGATATGGTCCTCGCGGCCGGCCTGGATGTAGCAGGGCGTGTTCACCCGGCCGAGGTCGATCGAAGTGCCCCCGACGCTGATCCCGCCGCTCTCGACGAGCTTGTTCCCGCGGTACAGCGTGTCGAGATAGTTGCGGTGCCAGCCGGCCGGCAGGTTGGTGGTGTCGCTGTTCCAGTGCAGCAGGTCGAACGGCGGCGGCTCGTCCCCCAACAGGTAATTGTTGACGACATAGTTCCAGATGAGGTCGCGGCCGCGCAACAGGTTGAATGTCGCGGCCATGTAGCGGCCGTCGAGATAGCCTTTCTCGGTGGTCAGCTGCTGGAGCAGCCCCATCACCTCGTCGCCGAGGAACAGCTTGAGGTCGCCGGCTTCGCTGAAATCGACCTGGGCGGTGAAGAAGGTCGCCGACTTGACCTTCGCCGACTCCCCCTTGGCGGCGAGATAGGCGAGGGTCGCCGCCATCGTCGTGCCCGCGACGCAATAGCCGATCGCGTGGACTCCCTCGACCCCGAGCAGGCCGCGGATGGTGTCGATCGCGTCGATCTGCCCCTTCAGGACATAATCGTCGAGGGTCGCGTCGGCGATGCTCTCGTCGGCCGACTTCCAGCTGACCATGAACAGCGACACGCCCTGGTCGACGCACCATTTGACGAAGCTTTTCTCGGGCGTGAGGTCGAGGATGTAGAAGCGGTTGATCCACGGCGGGAACACCACGACCGGGGTCTCCAGCACGCTCTGGGTCGTCGGGGTGTACTGGATCAATTGGTAGAGCGGGGTCTCGTGGATCACCTTGCCCGGCGTGGTCGCGAGGTCCCGGCCGACCTCGAACGCTCCGGGCTTGCTCTGGGTCACCTGCCCGGCGGCGATGTCCTTGAGCATGTTGGCGAGGCCCTTGAGCAAATTCTCGCCGCGGGTCTCGATGGTGCGTTTCAAGACCTGCGGGTTGGTCAGCGCGAAGTTGGACGGGCTCATCGCGTCGACGAAGTTGCGGACCGCGAACTTGAGCTTGTGCCGGGTCGCCTCGTCGAGCCCGTCGATCTCGTCGACCGAGCCGAGCATCCGGTCGGACAAAGCGAGATAGGTCTGGCGGATGGTGTCGAACAACGGGTTCTCGCGCCATTCGGGCGCGGCGAAGCGCCGGTCGCGCGCCCCGGCCTTGGAC
>DASTZO010000092.1:0-4036 GCA_035764265.1 Sphingomicrobium sp. | reverse complement strand
TTGATCTGCTCGCGAAGCGCCGGCTCGCCGAGCGCGACCATCTGCCGGGGCGTGCGCACGCGCCGGAACAGCTCGCGGGTGGCGAGGTTGACGCCGGCGTCGGTCGCCTGGGCGGACAGCACGACCGCGACCAGCAGCGTGTAGGGGTTGTGATATTCGAGCTCGGTGGTCGGCGCCGGATTGGCCTCGGCCAGCCGCGAGTAGAATTCGAAAACCTGGGCCTTGTTCACGTCTCGCGATTCAAACGGCGTCGATGACGTCGCGCATCGAGTAGAGGCCGGGCGGCTGGGCGACGAGGAACCGCGCCGCGGCCAGGGCTCCGCGGGCGAAGATCGCCCGGCTTTCGGCGCGGTGGGCGAGCACCAGCCGCTCGTCGGGCCCCAGAAACAGCACGTCGTGATCGCCGACGACGGTGCCGCCGCGGACCGAGGCGAAGCCGACCGCTCCGTCGCCGCGCTTGAGGCCGGTGCCGTCGCGGCCGCGCTCGGCCTTCAACTCGGTGCCGCGGCCGCGGGCCGCGGCTTCGCCGAGAACCAGCGCGGTGCCGGACGGTGAGTCGGCCTTCGTCCGGTGGTGCGCCTCGACGATCTCGACGTCCCACTCCGGCCCGAGCAGGCCCGCGGCGCGCTCGACGAGGTCCGCGAGCAGGGCAATGCCGAGCGACGTGTTGGCGGCCCGTAGCACCGCGACCTGCTCGGCGGCGGCGGCGATCCGGCGCCCAGCGAAATCGTCGAGCCCGGTGGTGCCGATGAGGATCGGCACCCCGGCGGATGTCGCCCGGTCGAGGCTCGCCTGGAGCGCCGACGGGGCCGAGAAATCGACCAGCACGTCGCCATGGTCCGGGTCGATCGCGAAGCCGGGATCTTCGGCGGCGGCCGCGGCGATCGCCTGGCCCATCCGTCCGTTGGGCGCGAACAGAGTGATGCGGATCGGCTGCTCGGGGTCACGCATGGCCGCGCTCATGGCGCAGCGCCGGTGCACGCGCAATCCGCGCCGTGCACCGGCTCCGCCCCGCTCAGCGCTTCAACAGCTCGCGGTAGAGGACGCTGCCCATCTGCCTGCGCATGGCTTTGCGCTGGCCGCTGGCCGCGTCGGCCGCATGGTCGTCCTGCTTCATGCGCTCGTTCATGATCGCGTTGCGCCGGTCGATTTCCGCAACCGACGGGAAGTCGGCGAACCGCGTGATCAGGATGAGGTCGGGCTCGCCGTCGCGCGGGTTGACGCTGTCGAGGATGTGATAGTCGAGGATCCAGCCCTGCGACTTGGCGAACGCCTGGTTGCCGACCCAAACCTTGGTCAGCCAGTCCAAATAGTTCTCATATTGGCCGTCCTCGACGTCGATCCGGGCCGCGGTCCACATCGGTCCCAGCTTGTAGCTGCTTTGTTGCGCCAGCGCCGGTGCGCTGGTGAAGGCGCTGGCCAGCATGGCCGCGCCGATGATCCACTTTTTCATTGGCTTTCCCCCAAGGAAGCCGCCGGGAATCCGGCGGCGCTGCCGGCCATTCAGGACCGGTGCTGACGCAAGTCGACAGGGAGCGTCCGAATCACGGCCCCGGGACGGGCCTATGCAACGGGGCGCCGAGTCGCTCCTAACAAAAATTAAACAGGCCGGAGGGTTATGCGATTATCCCCAGCCGGTCTCTGAGCGCCGGATCGGCGGCTTGCACGGCAACGCCCTGGCGATCGATCAGCCTCCGGCGGCCGGCAGGTCGCTGTTGAAGATGTCCGCCGCGACCTTCCATTCGCCGCCGACCTTGCGCCACACGACGACATATTTGCCGGTGTCGCTGATCGCGCCACTGGGGGGCGTGGCGGCAAAGCGGTAGGTGCCGCGGTCGAGCGCCATGTCGCTGGACTTGGACAACAGCAGCTGGTCGGTCGAGAAGGTCAGATCGTAGCCCGGCATCTGCATCGAGCGGTTCCACCAGTCGCCGATCGCCTGCCGGCCCTGAGCCGCTTTCTCGTTCGCCGGCATGACCGCGGCGTCCTCGGCGTAAAGCTGCGCGATTGCCGCCGAATCCTTGTTCCGGATCAGCTCCAGCCAGCGCTGGTTGATGGCGCGGATGGCGCTCTCGTCCGCGGCAGTCTCCGCCTGGGTCGCCTCGACCGAGTCGGTTCGGCCGGCCTTCTCGCAGGCCGGCAGGAGCAATGCGGCCGCGGCAAGCATCAGCAGGTTCTTCGACATCGTCCTCTCCTTGTTGCTGGTCGTATCATTTCGAGCGCACCGGCGAAGCTTCCGGCCTTCGATCGTCGCTGGCGTGCGCCGCATCGCTATCCCGCAGCCGGTTCGGCCGCCGCGGCCGACCCGCCGGGGACGACGAAGTCCTCGACCGCTTTCCAGCTTCCGTCCGTCTGCTTTTGCCATACGGTCAGATAATTGCCGGTGTCGGTGCGCGGCTGCTTGGTCGCCGGGTCGGTCCCCTGCATCGTGTAATGGCCGCGCGTGTAAGCGAGATCGCCCGACTTCGCGACCTGCACCCGGTCGCTGGCGAAGGAGATCTCGAGGTTCGGGTCGGCCAGGAACTGGGTGATCGCGGCGCGGCGCGACTCGCTGGCCGCGGCGAGCGCCATGCCGGGATTGGCGAGCGCCGCGTCCTCGGCATAATGGCCCATCACCGCATCGACGTCGCGCTTGTTGTAGTCGGCGTTCCATTGCGTCTCGATGCCGCGCAATTCCTTTTCCACCGCCGCCGCGTCCGTGGCCGGCGGTTTCGGCGGGGCTTGATCGCAGCCCGAAAGCACCATGAGCGCTGATGCCGCGAGCGCGATTCTGGTGACGTTTCCCATGGCGATGCCCCTGCTCGATTGGTCCAGCGGCGAAACAACCACGCCGCGGTGAGTCGCGCAAGCGAATGCGCTTGGCTAGGGGCGGACGTCATGGCGTCCGCTCGGATTCGCAACATCGTCGTCCTGACCGGCGCCGGAGTGTCGGCGGAAAGCGGGGTCGCGACCTTCCGCGGGCCGGACGGGCTGTGGGAAGGGCACCGGGTCGAGGACGTCGCGACGCCCGAGGCGTATCGGCGCGACCCGGCGCTGGTTCACGCCTTCTACGACGCGCGGCGGGCGAAGCTCGGCACGATCGGGCCGAACGCCGCGCACGAGGCGCTGGCGCGGCTCGACTCCGAATGGCCGGGCGAGCTTCTGCTGGTCACCCAGAACGTCGACGACCTCCACGAGCGCGCGGGATCGCGGCGGCTGCTGCACATGCACGGCCAATTGAAGCGCGGCTGGTGCCTGGAGTGCGACGAGCGGTTCGCCTGGGACGGGGCCATGGGTGAGGGAGCGGTTTGCCCCGCCTGCGCCAGGCCGGGCCGGGTCCGCCCCGACATCGTCTGGTTCGGCGAAATGCCGTACGAGATGGAGCGCATCGACGACGCTCTCCAGCGCTGCGACCTGTTCGTGTCGATCGGCACCTCGGGCGCGGTCTATCCGGCCGCGGGCTTCGTCCAGACCGCGCGCTACTGCGGCGCCCGGACTCTCGAGCTCAACCTCGAGCCGAGCCAGGGGAGTGTGTTCTTCGACGAGAGCCGGATCGGCAGGGCCGGCGAGCTGGTGCCGGCATGGGTCGAAGAGGTTCTGGGCGGTTAACCCTCTTCCGGTTCTCGCTCAGCGAGCGTTTTCGACTGTTCGAAGAGCGCCCTCATCTCCGCTTCTCGAACGGTTTCGCTAATATGGATGATCAGCGCGTTCGTCAGCGCTACGTCATCATAGCTAAACTGCGCACAGAATTGAGCATACCAGAACACGTTTTCGAGCGTCTCATCCTTGTGCCAGGTCGTCATGACAAATTGATTGTCAGGGACGTCGCCAGGTAGGTGCTTCAAGATTTCTGCGTGATCGACGGAATCATCCCAGCTGCTGCAATTATCCCCCCAGGCCATCATGTAACGGCAGCCGCTGTCGACGAGCCATCGGCTGACTTCATCCTGCCATTCTGGTGAATAAGTGGCTTCGATCACCACGACCGCCTTAAAGGGAGCGTAGACAGAAACCTCTGGCAACAATCCGTCCGGAATCAGCCGCACATAGTCGACTC
>DASTZO010000091.1:0-2893 GCA_035764265.1 Sphingomicrobium sp. | reverse complement strand
CCACCTCGTCGCGTCGGGCGGATACCAGGTCGTCAACGTCGACAAGCTGACCTACTCGGGCAGCCTCGAGTCGCTCCGGGACGTGGCCGACAGCCCCGATTATTCGTTCCACCGGCAGGACATCTGCGACCAGGGCGCGATGCTCGACATCTTCCGGCGCGAGAAGATCGACCGGGTGATGCACCTCGCCGCGGAAAGCCATGTCGACCGCTCGATCGACGGGCCGGCGGTGTTCCTCAAGACCAACGTCGAGGGCACGTTCGCGTTGCTCCAGGCGGCGCTCCAATATTGGCGCGAGCTGGGGACGGACGCCGCCGCGGCCTTCCGCTTCCACCACGTCTCGACCGACGAGGTGTTCGGCGACCTGCCGTTCGACGAGGGCGTGTTCACCGAGGAGACGCCCTACGCCCCGTCGTCGCCTTACTCGGCGTCGAAGGCGGCGTCCGACCATCTGGTGCGCGCGTGGCACGCGACCTACGGCCTGCCCGTCGTGCTTTCGAACTGCTCGAACAATTACGGTCCGTTCCACTTCCCCGAGAAGCTGATCCCGCTGATCATCCTGAACGGCCTCGAGGGGAACCGGCTGCCGGTCTACGGCCGCGGCGCCAACGTCCGCGACTGGCTGTACGTCGAGGACCATGCGCGGGCGCTCGAGCTGGTGCTGGCGAGCGGCCGGGTCGGCGAGAGCTACAATGTCGGCGGCCGCTCCGAGCGCACCAACCTCCAGGTGGTCGAGGCGGTCTGCGACCTGCTCGACTCCAGGCGGCCGCTCGACAACGGCCGCAGCCACCGTGAGCTGATCGAATTCGTCGCGGACCGTCCGGGCCACGACCGCCGCTATGCGATCGATCCCGCCAAGATCGAGCGGGAGCTCGGCTGGCGGGCGCAGGAGAGCTTCGAGAGCGGGCTCGCGAAGACCGTCGACTGGTTCCTCGACAATGAATGGTGGTGGCGCCCGATCCGCGAGCAGAAATATGCCGGCGCCCGGCTCGGGACCGGCGGATGAAGGTTCTCGTCACGGGCACCGAAGGCCAGCTTGTCCGAAGCATGATCGAGAAACGCGCCGGCTGGCCCGAAATCGAGCTGCTCGCCGTCGGCCGTCCCGAAGCGGACCTCGAGGTGCCGGGCAGCGTCGCCCGGGCGATCGAGGCGCGCCGGCCAGACGCCGTCGTCAATGCGGCCGCCTTCACCGCCGTCGACCAGGCCGAGGACGAGCCCGCGCGGGCCACGCGGATCAACGCCGACGCGGCGGGCGAGGCGGCGGCGGCGGCGCGGAGCATCGGCGCTCCGATCGTCCAGCTGTCGACCGACTATGTGTTCAGCGGCGACGAGCCGGGCGCCTTGTCCGAGGATTCGCCGACCGGGCCGATCGGGACCTACGGCCGCTCGAAGCTCGCCGGCGAGGAGCAGGTCCGCGCGGCCAACCCCGACCATCTGATCGTCCGCACCGCCTGGGTCTACAGCCCGTTCGGCCGCAATTTCGTCCGCAGCATGGTCAAGGCGGCCGAGGACCGCGACACGTTGAGCGTGGTCGACGACCAGCGCGGCAGCCCGACCTCGGCGCTCGACCTCGCCGGAGCGATCCTCCATGTGCTCGACCAGTGGCGCCGCGGCGGCCGCACCGGGCTCGGCGAGACCTATCATGTCGCCGGGTCGGGCGAGACCAGCTGGTGCGGCCTTGCCGAGGAGATCATGCGCCGCTGCCGGGAGCTCGGCCTGCCCGCGGCGCGGGTGGTGCCGATCAAGACGTCCGACTGGCCGACCCGCGCCCGGCGGCCCGCCAACTCGGTCCTCGACTGCGCCAAGTTCGAGTGCGACTTCGGGCTCCGGCTGCCGGAATGGCAAGGCTCGGTCGGCGAAGTCGTCGCCCGGCTCGCGGAGCAGGTGCGATGAGCCGCGAGCCCGCCCGCAATGTCGATCCAGCCACCGTCCGGGGATTCGGCGAGGAATGGTCGGCCAACGACCAGTCGGGGCTCCAGGGCGCCGAGTACCGGAAATTGTTCGACGGCTATTTCGCGATCTTCCCGTTCGACGCGCTTCCCGAGGGCGCGGAGGGCTTCGACCTGGGCTGCGGCTCGGGCCGCTGGGCGGCGGGGGTCGCGCCGCGGGTCGGCACGCTGCACTGCATCGACCCGTCCGAGGAGGCGCTGGCGGTCGCCCGCCGCCGCCTGGCCGACCTTCCCAATGTCCGCTTTCACCTCGCCAGCGTCGATTCGATCCCGCTCGAGGACGGCAGCCAGGATTTCGGCTATTCGCTGGGAGTCCTCCACCATGTCCCCGACACGGCAGGGGCGCTTGAGGATTGCGTGCGCAAGCTCAAGCCGGGCGCCCCGTTCCTGCTCTACCTCTATTACAAGCTCGAGGGGCGGCCGGCCTGGTTCCGGGCGATCTGGCGCGCCACCGAGCTCGGCCGGCAGGTCATCGCCAGGCTCCCGTTCCCGGCGAGGAAGGCGGCGACCACGGCGATCGCGGCCCTGGTCTACTGGCCGCTGGCGAGGATCGCGGGGGCCGGCGAACGCCTTGGCCTCGACGTCGCGCATGTCCCATTGAGCGCCTATCGCTACCGAAGCTTCTATTCGATGCGGACCGACGCGCTCGACCGGTTCGGGACCCGGCTCGAACAGCGCTTCTCGCGCGACGAGATCGCCGCGATGATGCGCAAGGCGGGCCTGGCCGACATCGGCTTCAGCGACCGAGAGCCGTTCTGGGTCGCGCTCGGGCGCCGGGTCGCCTGATCCGCCCCATGCCGCGCCCCGCCATTCTGTACATCAGCTACGACGGAATGCTCGAGCCGCTCGGCCAGTCCCAGGTGCTGAGCTATCTCGAGCCGCTGGCGCGGGACCATGAGGTCCATCTGCTCAGCTTCGAGAAGCCCGCCGACCTGGGCGACGCC
>DASTZO010000090.1:0-2622 GCA_035764265.1 Sphingomicrobium sp. | reverse complement strand
GTCCGGAACGGGCGCCCTGCGCGGTGCCCCGCTGCGCGCGGCCGAGGCGATCGCGGCGATATGCTCGGCGGTGGTCCCGCAGCAGCCGCCGACGATGTTGACCAGCCCGTCGGCGATCCACTCGGATACCTGCGCCGCCGTCTCGGCCGCCGCCTCGTCATATTCGCCGAGCTCGTTGGGCAGGCCGGCGTTGGGATAGGCCATCACCAGCGTGTCGGCCCTCGCCGCCAGCGCCGCCAAATGCGGCCGCAGCTGCGCCGCCCCGAACGAGCAGTTGAGCCCGACCGTCACCGGCTTCGCGTGCCGGACCGACGCCCAGAACGCCTCGACCGTGTGGCCGGACAGGTTGCGGCCGCTCAAATCGGTCAGGGTCATCGAGATCATCAGCGGCAGCGGCCGGCCGAGCGCGTCCGCCGCCTCGAGCGCCGCCTTGATCCCAGCCTTGGCATTCAACGTGTCGAAGATGGTCTCGATCAGGATGAAGTCGACCCCGCCCTCGACCAGGGCGTCGATCTGCTCGCGGTAGACGGATTTCACCGTGTCGAAATCGACCTCGCGGTAGGCGGGGTCGTTGACGTCGGGCGACAGCGAGAGCGTCTTGTTGGTCGGGCCGAGCGCCCCGGCGACCCAGCGCGGCCGGCCGTCGCGCTCGGAATGGCGGTCCGCAACCGAGCGGATGATCCGCGCCGCGGCCCGGTTGATGTCCGCCACAAGCGCTTCGGCGCCATAGTCGGCCTGGCTGATCGCGTTGGCGTTGAACGTGTTGGTGGCGAGGATGTCGGCGCCCGCTTCCGCGAACTCGCCGGCGATTTCCTCGACCAGATCGGGCCGGGTGAGGTTGAGAAGGTCGTTGTTGCCGCGCTGGTCCTTGGCCAGCTCGAGCTCGCCGCGATAATCGTCGCTCGCCAGCCGCCGCCGCTGGACCGACGTCCCGTAGGCGCCGTCCTTGACCAGGATGCGCTTGGCCGCCTCGGCGCGCAGGGCATCGGCGGCGCTCATGTGGCGGCCTCCGCCCGGACTCCGAGCAGATGGCAGATCGCGTAGGACAGCTCGGCGCGATTGAGCGTGTAGAAGTGAAAGTGGCGGACGCCG
This sequence comes from Sphingomicrobium sp., assembly GCA_035764265.1. Lineage (GTDB taxonomy): Bacteria > Pseudomonadota > Alphaproteobacteria > Sphingomonadales > Sphingomonadaceae > Sphingomicrobium. The sequence continues at coordinate 1,530 of DASTZO010000090.1, read as the reverse complement.
GCCGCGTAGAGCTGGCCGCACAGCTCGGCGGCGACGGTCGCGGCGATCAGCTGGCGCGCCGACGGGAGCTCGTCGAGGCCTTCGAACAGCTCGTCGAGCCATTGCGGGATGGTCGCGCCGCACTGGCCGGCGAAGCGCCGGGTGGTCGCGACGTTGGACACCGGCAGGATGCCAGGCACCATCTCGACGTCGATCCCGGCCGCCGCGACCTCGTCGCGGAAGCGCAGGAAGCAGTCGGCGGAGAAGAAGAACTGGGTGATCGCCCGGTCGGCTCCGGCGTCGATCTTGCGCCTCAGATTGTCGAGGTCGTCGGCGCGGTCGCGGCTGTCCGGGTGGACCTCGGGGTAGGCGGCGACCGAAATGTCGAACGGGGCGACCTTCTTCAGGCCCGCGACCAGCTCGGCGGCATTGGCGTAGCCGCCCGGGTGCGGCCGGTATTTCTGCCCCGGCTCGGGCGGGTCGCCGCGAAGCGCGACCAGGTGCCGAACGCCGATGTCCCAATAGCCGCGGGCAATCGCGTCGATCTCCTCGCGGGTGGCGCCGACGCAGGTCAGATGCGCGGCGGCGGTGAGGTCGGTCTCGCGGACGATCCGCTCGACCGTCGCGTGGGTGCGCTCGCGGGTCGATCCGCCGGCGCCGTAGGTGACCGACACGAAGCGCGGCCGGAGCGGCGCCAGCGTCTCGATCGACCGCCACAGGGTCTCGGCCATTGCCTCGGTCTTGGGGGGGAAGAATTCGAAGCTGACGGCGATGTCGCCGCGCGCCTCGGCGAACAAGGGCTTGCAGTCGGCCGCGCCGCCGATCGGGTGGCGGTTCACGCCGCCCTCCGCTGGCGCTGCGGAACCGCGCCCTTGACCCCGCGCCACAGGGTGACGGTCAGCTCGCCGCCCTCGAGATGCTCGACATGGTCGAGGGCGAGGCCCGCCGATGCGAACCAGCCGGCCATCACCTCGTCATCGAAGCCCAGGCGGATGTGGGCGTCGCTGGCCCGCAGCTCCTCGCGCTCGTGGGCGGCGAAATCGACGACCAGCAGAGTCCCGTCGGGCGACAGGACCCGCGCCGCCTCGGCGATCGCCGCGGCCGGCGAGTGGGCGTAATGGAGCACCTGGTGGATGATGACGCTGTCGGCGCTGCCGTCGGCCAGCGGCAGAGCGTACATGTCGCCCTGACGCAGGCTCGAGGCGATGCCCGCGGCCTCGAGCTTGACCCGGGCGAGGCGCAGCATCTCGGACGAGCGGTCGATGCCGATCGCCTGGGCCGCGCGCGGCCCGAACAATTCGATCATCCGGCCGGTGCCGGTGCCGATGTCGACCAGCCGGCCGAGCTCCTTCTCCTCGAGCGCGCGCTCGATCGCCTGCTCGACCTCGCTTTCGGCGACGTGCAGCGAGCGGATCGAATCCCACACCTCCGCCTGGGCGGAGAAATAGCGCGACGCGGCCTCGGCGCGGTCGGCGCGCACCGCCTCCAGCCGCGCCGCGTCGGCCGCGAACAGCGCCTCGGTCGGCGCATCCGCCCAGCAATCGAGCAAGG
>DASTZO010000089.1:0-2306 GCA_035764265.1 Sphingomicrobium sp. | reverse complement strand
ATCCGCCCCGGAAGCAACCAGCTTGCCCACCGGGAATCGCGGCCGACAGGGGCTGCGCGCCGCCGTCCCTATGCGGCTGCGGCCGCGGCCTGCAGCCGCACCGCGGGCTGCCGCCTCTCTTCCATCCGCCGGAACGTCGCCAGCGCCTGGCCGACGATCTGGTCCATGTTGTAGTAGCGGTAGGTGGCGAGGCGGCCGACGAACGTCACTCCCTCGGTTGCGTCGGCGAGCGCTTCGTAGCGCTTGAACAGCAACTGATTCTCCGGCCGCGGGATCGGATAGTAAGGATCGCCCTCGGCGGACGGATATTCGTAGGTGATGGTCGTCCTCGGGTGCGCCTGCCCGGTCAGATGCTTGTATTCGCTGATCCGCGTGTAGGGCACGTCCTCGGACGGGTAATTGACCACCGCGACCGGCTGGAACTGGTCCTGGTCGAGCGTCCGGTGGTCGAACCTGAGGCTCCGGTACGGCAGCTTGCCGAAGCGGAAGTCGAAATATTCGTCGATCGGCCCGGTGTAGATGACGTGGCCGGCATCGATCCGGCCGCGGATGTCGCGAAAGTCGGTGCCGAGCGCCTTCTCGATCAGCGGATGATCGGTCATCGCCAAGAACATCGCGGTGTAGCCGTCCTTCGGCATCGCCTGGAAGGTGTCGCCGAAATAGCGGTCGTCGGTGTTGGTGCGGGTCGGGATCCGCGACGTCACCTGCTTGTCGAGCTCGCTCGGGTCGAGCCCCCACTGCTTGCGGGTGTAGCCCCGGAAGAACAATTCATAGAGCTCGCGGCCGACGGCGTTGACGACGACGTCCTCGGAGGTCTGGATGTCGTCCACCGGCTCGGCCCGCGAAGCGAGGTAGGCCGCGGCCTCCTCGTCGGTCCGGAGGTCGAGCCCGAACAGCTTGTTGAGGGTCGTGCGGTTGATCGGGATCGGCACCAGCTGGCCGCGGACCTGCGCGAGCACGCGGTGCTCGTACGGCCGCCACTCGGTAAACTGCGAGAGATAGTCGACTACCTGTTCGCTGTTGGTGTGGAAGATGTGCGGGCCGTACTTGTGGTAGAGGATCCCGGCCGCGTCCTTCTCGTCATAGGCGTTGCCGCCGACATGATCGCGGCGGTCGATCAGCAGGACGCGCGCCTTGTGCTGGCTCGCCAGCCGCTCGGCGAGGACCGAGCCGGCGAAACCGGCGCCGACGATCAGATAGTCGTAATGCGGACGGTCGCTGCGCGGGGCGGGGCTCATGGCGTTCATTCCGCCGCCACCAGCGTCGCCGGCGCCCGGTGTCCGATGCGCAACCCGAGCACTTCGGAAAGCAGCCCGGCCATCCGCGCCTGGGTGGTCTGCCAGCTGGTCGCCGACAGCATCAGGTCGGCCTCGGCGAGCCACTTGCCGGTCGGGCATCTGGCGAGCTCCAGCGCCTGTTCGCACGCGGCGACGAAGCTCTCGGCGTCGCCGGCGATCCGCACGCCCTCGAGCAGGCCGTAGTGGCGCACCACGTCCCGGACCGGGGTCGAGACCACCGGCTTGCCGCCGGCGAGATATTCGGGCGTCTTGGTCGGCGAGATGAACTGCGTCGATTCGTTCATCGCGAACGGCATCAAAGCGACGTCCCAGCCGGCGAGATAGGCGGGCAGCTCGGCGTAGGTCTTTGGCCCGAGATAATGGATGTTGGGCCGCCGCGGCAGGTCCTCGGGCGCGATCTTGGCGACCGGGCCGACCATCACCAGCGACCAGTCGGGCCGCATCCCGGCGACCGTGTCGAGAAGCTCGATGTCGAACCGCTCGTCGATCACCCCGTAGAAGCCCAGCCGCGGGCGCGGCAGCTCTTCCTGGTCGGCGGGGTCGAACAGACCGCCGCGCGCCTTGGCGAAATGGGCGCGGTCGACCGACGACGGGAACAGATGGACGCTATCGTGGCGGTGCTTCTTGGCCTCGTACAGGCTCGAGCCGCCGGTGAAGACGAGGTCCGCCTTGTCGATCAGTTCCTGCTCGAGATCGAGCAGCTTCTCGGGCGCGAAGCGGAACTTGCTCAATTCATCCATGCAGTCGTAGACGACCGCGCTGGCGTCGAGATGGCGCGAGAAGTCGAGCATCATCGGCGTGTAGTACCAGGCGACCAGCGGGCCGTTGAGGCTGGCGACTTGCGCGTCGAGAAGCCGCCGCAAGCTTTCCTCGCGGCGCTCTTCGCTGGCGCCCTCGGGAAGATGGGGGACGGCCACGCGGACGTTGGCGAAGCCCTCGGCCTCGCGGACCTGGAGAAAGGGCGTTTCCTTGGGGCCGATGTCGATCGGCTCTTCCCAGACCACCACC
>DASTZO010000088.1:0-16126 GCA_035764265.1 Sphingomicrobium sp. | reverse complement strand
CCGCGGTGCTCTCCGGCTGCGGCCACACGCCCTACGACCTGCCGGACCGCGGAGTCGCGGCAGTCAACGTCCCGGTCGTGACCCGCTCCGACTTCGTGTTCGACGCGGCCGCTCCCGACGGCTCGCTGGCTCCCGGCGAGGCCGCCCGGCTCAACGCCTGGTTCAGCGGCCTCGACCTCGGCTACGGCGATGCGATCTACGTCGACGGTCCCTATGCGGCCCGGTCCGACGTCGCTCAGGTCGCCGGCTATTACGGCCTGATGGTCGCTCCGAGCGCGCCGGTCACCGCCGGCGCCGTCGCCCCGGGGACCGCCCGGGTGATCGTCAGCCGCAACCGCGCGAGCGTCCCTTACTGCCCCAATTGGAGCGTTCCGGCGCAGCCCAATCACCAGAACCGGACGATGTCCAACTTCGGCTGCGCGGTGAACTCCAACCTCGCGGCGATGGTCGCCAATCCCGAGGACCTGGTCCACGGGCGCGAGGGCACCGGGGTCGGCGATTCCCTGACCTCTTCGAAGGCGATCGGCGCCTACCGCAAGGCGGAGCCGACCGGCTCCAAGGGGCTCCAGGACATCAGCACAACGAAAAAGGACGACTAGGCGATGAACGCTCCGTTCCAGGCACGCGCGGGTCTGCGCGATCCATTCACGGCTTTCGTGTGCGACGATGCCACCGCCGACATGCTCCGGCCGGTCGCGGTCGAGCACGGCTGGTCGCCGGAGAAGGTCAACAAGGGCGGCCTGCGCAACGCGGTGCAGTCGCTGTCGATCTCGGCAAGCCCGAACATCCTGTTCGTGGACCTGGCGGAATCGGCCGATCCCTTGAACGACATCAACGCGCTCGCCGAAGTCTGCGAGCCGGGCACGATCGTGATCGCCACCGGGCAGGTCAACGATGTCCGCCTCTACCGCGACCTGGTCGCCAGCGGCATCCACGACTATCTCCTGAAGCCGTTCACGGTCGACCAGCTGCGCGACACCTTCGCCCATGCGCAGCAGATCATTTCCGGACCGCGCGGCGAGGCCCAGGCCGACAAGCCGCACGTCATGACGGCGGTGGTCGGGGTTCGCGGCGGAGTCGGCGCATCGACCATCGCCACCTCGCTGGCCTGGCTGCTCGGCGAGCGGGCCCACCGCTCGACCGCGCTGCTCGACCTCGACATCCATTTCGGGACCGGCGCGCTGGCGCTCGACCTCGAGCCCGGGCGCGGCCTGACCGACGCGATCGAGAACCCGAGCCGAATCGACGGCCTGTTCATCGAGCGGGCGATGGTCCGCGCCAACGAGCGTCTGTCGGTGCTGTCGGCGGAAGCGCCGATCCACCAGCCGCTGGTCACCGACGGAACCGCTTTCTTCCAGCTCCAGGAGGAAATGCGCAACGCGTTCGAATCGACCGTCGTCGACCTGCCGCGCCACATGCTGATCCAGTATCCGCACATGGTCCACGACGCGCACGTCGCGGTGGTAGTGTCGGAGCTGACCCTGGCGGCGACCCGGGACACCATCCGGATCCTCGCCTGGCTCAAGTCCAACGCCCCGCAGACCAAGGTCATCGTCGTCGCCAACGGCGTTCCCTCGGGCGGTGCTCTGGAGATCAGCCGCAAGGACTTCGAGCAGTCGATCGAGCGGCCGGTGGACATCGTCTTCCCGAGCGACGGCAAGATGGCCGCGCAGTCCGCCAAGCTCGGCAAGCCGATGGCGGAAGTCGCCACCGGCAAGATGGCGGCGCCGTTCAACCTGCTGGCCAACATGGTCCTCAGCCACGCGACCGAGGAAGGCGCCGCCGGCGAATCCAAGGCGATGGTCGGCGCCAAGTCGTTGGTCGACAATCTGAAGTCGATGCTGGCCAAGCCCAAGGCGAAGGCGGCCTAGGCGAACGGCGGCAGGCCCCCGGGGGGCGACCCCCGCCCTGCCGCACCGAAGGAACTGACGAATGTTCTACATGGTGATCCTGTTCGTCCTGGCCTCAGCGGCGCTGCTGCTGATCGCGAAGGCGTATCGCGGCCCGTCGGCCTCGAAGACGCTCAAGCGGCGCGTCGAGATGATCCGGGAACGCCACGGCGACGTCATCGCCGGGCACGCGCAGGCGCAGATCCGCAAGCTGTTCGCGCAGCGCGCGACGCGCATCGAAAGCCTGGCGTCGACCCTGATCCCGAAGCCGGCGCTGCTTCGGCGCCGGCTGGAGATGACCGGCAAGGACATCACGCTGGCCAAATACGGGCTGATCTCGCTCGGCATCGGCCTGTTCGTGGCCGCCGCCTTGACGATGCGCGGGGCGCCGCTCCTGCTGGCCCTCTTCGCCGGCCTGTTCTTCGGCATCGGCGGCCCGTATTTCTTCATCGGCAAGTTGATCAAGCGGCGCATCGCCAAGTTCAATTCCAACTTCCCCGACGCGATCGAGCTGATGGTCCGCGGCCTTCGCTCGGGCCTGCCGATCACCGAGACCCTGGGGATCGTCGCCAGCGAGATCTCGGGCCCGGTCGGGGTCGAGTTCCGCGCGGTCGCCGACAAGATGAAGATCGGCCGCACCATGGAAGCCGCGCTCCAGGAGACCGCCGACCGGCTGGGCACTCCGGAGTTCCAGTTCTTCGTCATCACCCTGGCCATCCAGCGCGAGACCGGCGGCAACCTCGCCGAGACCTTGTCCAATCTTGCCGACGTGCTTCGCAAGCGCGCGCAGATGAAGCTCAAGATCCGCGCGATGAGCTCGGAGTCGAAGGCCTCCGCTTACATCATCGGCTGCCTTCCGTTCGTGGTCTTCACGCTCGTGTGGTTCATCAACCCGACCTACATGGGCGGCTTTTTCACCGACGACCGGCTGATCATCGCCGGTCTGGGGGGCATGGTGTGGATGGCCATCGGCGGCTTCATCATGGCCAAGATGATCAACTTCGAGATCTGACGGGGAAACGATAGCAATGCAGGCGGCAGGCCCCACCCTTCTCGGTTTCGACGTCATCTGGATCGCGACGATGCTCAGCGCCGTCGCGACCTTCGCCGTGCTGATCGCGATCTACGCCGCGACCACCGTCCGCGACCCGATGTCGCGCCGGATCAAGGCGCTCAACGACCGCCGCGAGCAATTGAAGGCCGGCATCGTCGCCTCAACCAACAAGCGCAAGAAGCTGACCAACCGCAACGAGGCCGCGGACCGCGTCCGGTCGATCCTGACCAGCTTCAAGATGATCCAGGACGACCAGCTCAAGAAGACCCAATTGAAGCTGATGCAGGCCGGCATCCGCACCAAGGACCTCGCCTTCTTCATCATCTTCGCGCGCTTCGTGCTGCCGGTGGTGCTCGGGGTCACCGCGGTGACGATGATCTACGTGCTCGACTATTTCCCGGAATGGTCGTGGTGGCGCCGCTACATGACCGTCGCCGCGACCCTGGTCGGGGCGTACAAGGCGCCCGACGTGTGGCTCAAGAACAAGGTCACCAAGCGCAGCCACGCGGTCCGCAAGGGGCTTCCCGACGCGCTCGACCTGCTGGTCATCTGCGCCGAGGCCGGTCTCACCGTCGACGCCGCGTTCAGCCGGGTCGCCAAGGAGCTCGGCAAGGCCTATCCGGAGCTCGGCGACGAGTTCGGGCTGACCGCGATCGAGCTGGGCTTCCTGAACGAGCGCCGCCAGGCGTTCGAGAACCTCGCCAACCGGGTCGACCTCGAAGCGATCCGCGGCGTCGTCACGACCATGATCCAGACCGAGAAATACGGCACTCCGCTGGCCTCCGCGCTGCGCGTGCTGTCGGCCGAGTTCCGCAACGACCGGATGATGCGCGCCGAGGAAAAGGCCGCGCGCCTGCCGGCGATCATGACCGTGCCGCTGATCCTGTTCATCCTGCCGACCCTGTTCATCGTCATCCTGGGTCCGGCGGCCTGCTCGATCAACGACAGCCTGCTCAACGGCTGATTTCGCGACCGTTGGAACGCTAGCGCCGCCTTGAGCGCTGTATCCCCGCGTCTTCAAAAGAGGGGAGCGGAAGATGATCGGTTTCACGTCCGACCAGTGGGTAATCGTCGCCCTGGTCTTCATCCTGGGAATGCTGATCGGCGCTTTCCTGACCGCCGGCGGCCGGCGCAAGTGGAAGGCCCGCTACCGCGACGCCGAGGCGCGCCGCGAGGCGATCGAGCACGAGCTGCGCGACGACCGCGCCCGGTGGGAGGAGCGCGAGAAGGAATGGCGCGAGCAGGAGTCGCTGCGCGGCGCCGCGGCCAAGGACCGTCGCGACCCGGCCGACGACCGGCCGCTGTAAGAAGGTCCCTCACCCTCCGTCGCTACGTTCCTCCTCCCTCTCCCGCGCGCGGGAGAGGGTTGGGGTGAGGGCCTACCCCTCGATCCTGGAGAAATCGGCGACCCGGTGGACGGCGTCGCGGAACCGCAGCAGCAGGTTCAGCCGCCGCTCGCGGGCCGCCGGGTCGGGGTCGTTGACCGTCACATGGTCGAAGAAGGCGTCGATCGGCCCGCGCAGCCGGGCGAGCGCCGCCATCGCGCCGGTGAAATCCTCGGCCTCGACCGCCGCGACGGCCTGGGGCTCGGCCGAATCGAGCGCCGCGACCAGCGCCTGTTCCTGCGGCAGGGCCGCGCCGGCGCTTCCCGACGCCATCTCGGCGACCGCCTCGGCCATCCCGGGCTCCTCTACCAGCACCAAGGGGTCCTCCTCGCCAGTCTGCGGGATGCCCTGCTCGGCCGGAGAGCTCATGATCTCGGGTGCGGTCCAATTCTCGCGCTTGAGGATGTTCGCCGCCCGCTTGTAGGCGACCAGCAGATCGGCGCCGTCCCCGGTCTCGACGAACTCCTGCAGCGCCTTCACGCGCGCCAGCAGCCGCACCAGGTCGTCCTCCCCGCCCAGCGCGAACACCGCGTCGATCAGGTCGTGCCGGACCCCCGCCTCGCGCTGCTGCACCTTCAGCCGGTCGGCGACGAAGTCCATCAGCTCGACGACGTCGGCCTTGGCTTCGGCCATCGCGAAGGCGTCGCGCAGGCTCATCCGCGTTCCGTTCGCGAGGATGGTCTGGATGATGGCCAAAGCCGCCCTCCGAAGCGCGAACGGATCCTTGGACCCGGTCGGCTTGATCCCTTTGGCGAAAAAGGAGGCCAGCGTGTCGATTCGATCGGCAAGCGCGACGCAGGCCGGGATGCAGCCCTCGGCGCACGGCAGATATTGCTGCCGAAGCGCCGAAACCACTCCCGGCTTCTCGCCTCCCCGTTCGGCATAGTGCCCGCCCATGATGCCTTGCAGCTCGGGGAACTCGCCGACCATCGCCGTTGCGAGATCGGCCTTGGCTAGCAGGCCGGCGCGGCGGGCGGTCTCGGCGTCGCGCTCGGGAAACCAGGTCCGGCAGATCGCGGCCGCGAGCTCGGCGATCCGGTCGGCCTTCGCCCGCAGGCTGCCCATGTCCTCGTAGAGCAGCATCGCCTCGAGCCTGGGCAGGAACGCTTCCAGCGGCACCTTCAGGTCCTGCTCCCAGAAGAAGCGCGCGTCGGCCAGCCGCGCGGCGAGCACTCGGCGGTTGCCCTCGACGATCGCCGCGCCGCCGTCCCTGGCGTCGATGTTGGCGACGCACACGAACGCCGGGGCGAGCGCGCCTTGCCCGTCGGTGCAGGCGAAATATTTCTGGTGGGTGCGCATGGTCAGCACGATCACTTCGCGCGGCACGTCGAGATAATCGGAGTCGAAGCGGCCGAGGAGCGGCACCGGCCATTCGGCCAGCCCGGCATTCTCGACCACCAGCCCCTCGTCGGGGAGCAGCTTCAACCCGGCGTCGGCCGCGGCCTTCTCGGCGCCGTCGCGGATCAGCCGCTCGCGCTCGTCCTGGTCGACGATCACGTGGCAGGCGCGCAGCTTCTCGGCATAGTCGCCGGCGCCGCCGATGGTGATCGCCCCGGGATGGTGGAAGCGGTGGCCGAGCGTCGTCGCCCCGCTGGCGATCCCGCCCACCTCGACCGGCACGATCTCCTCACCGAGCAAAGCGACGATGCCGTGCAGCGGCCGCACCCAGCGGGTCTCTCCGCCGCCCCAGCGCATCGACTTGGGCCACGGGAAGGCGGCGATGATGCGCTCCAGAGCCTCGCCGATCACCGCCGCCGCCGGCCGGCCGGGCCGGTCGACCACCGCGAACAGCACCCCGTCGCGCTCCTCGAGCTGCTCGCGCTCGAGCCCGGTCTTGCGCAGGAAGCCGTCGAGCGCCTGGGGCGGGGCCGAAGCCTTGGGCCCCTTGATCTCCTCGCGCGCCGCCTGGGTTTCCGAGGCCACGTCGCGGGCGATCAGCACCAGCCGCCGCGGGGTCGAATGGACGTCGACGGCGCCCGTCTCGAGCCCCGCCTTGTCGAGCTCCTCGGCGAACAGCCGCGCCAGATCGTTGCGCGCCCGCGCCTGCATCCGCGCCGGGATTTCCTCGGACAGCAATTCGAGCAGGAAATCCGCCATCAGGCCGCCTGCCCCGCCGGCTGGCCATGCGCGTCGAGCCAAGCGGCGCACGCGGCCCGGGCGAGGTCGCGGACGCGCCCGATATAGGCCTGGCGCTCGGGGACCGAGATCACTCCCCTCGCCTGCAGCGTGTTGAACAGGTGGCTGGCCTTGATCGCCTGCTCGTAAGCGGGGATCGCGAGCCTGGCGGCGAGGCAGTTCTCGCACTCGGCCGCGGCCTTCCTGAACAGGTCGAACAGGGTTTCCGTGTCGGCGACCTCGAAATTCCACTCCGACATCTGCTTCTCATTGTCCAGGAACACGTCGCCGTAAGTGACTCCGGAGTCGTTGAAGGCGAGGTCGAACACGTTGTCGACGCCCTGGACGTACATCGCCAGCCGCTCCAGGCCATAGGTCAGCTCGCCGCCCACCGGCCGGCACTCGAACCCGCCGACCTGCTGGAAATAGGTGAACTGGGTGACCTCCATCCCGTCGCACCACACTTCCCAGCCGAGGCCCCAGGCGCCCAAGGTCGGGCTTTCCCAATCGTCCTCGACGAAGCGGATGTCGTGCTTGAGGAAATCCACGCCGATCTCGGCGAGGCTGCCGAGGTAGAGCTGCTGGAGGTCGGGCGGGCTCGGCTTGAGCATCACCTGGTACTGGTAATAATGGCCGAGCCGGTTGGGGTTGGCGCCGTAGCGCCCGTCGGTCGGGCGGCGGCAGGGCTGCACGTAGGCGCATTTCCACGAGTCGGGGCCGAGCGCCCGGAGCACCGTCGCCGGGTGGAACGTCCCCGCCCCCATCTCCAGGTCGTACGGCTGGAGAAGCACGCAGCCCTGCGCGCTCCAGTAGCGGTGGAGCGTGAGGATCAGGTCCTGAAAGCTCAAGGCCAAGCGCCGCCGCTCCCCGTCAAACACTTCGCGCAACCGGTCGGTCCGAGCGCGGCTTTGGCGCATGGCGGCGGGACGGGCAAGTGGACGCGTCGGTTCAGGCTCCCTACATGCCCGCAACCCAAGCATCCGCGACGAAAGGTGTGTTCAATGCTGATGAGGATCCTGCGGCGCGGACTGGCGATGCTCGGGCTTGCCGCGCTGGCGAGCTGCGCGACCACCCCGCCGGCCGAGGGCGCGACCGGCCGCCCGGCGCTGTGGCAGATCGCCGACCGCGACACGACCATCTATCTGTTCGGGACCATCCATCTGCTGCCCAAGGACTATCCGTGGCGCACGGCGGCGTTCGACAAGGCCGTGGCGAGCTCGCAGACCCTGGTGGTCGAGACGGTCGTCGACAACGCCAACCCGCAGGCGCTGGCCGCCGAGCTGGCGCGCTTGGGCTTCCGATCCGGGCTGCCGCCGCTCGCCGACCGGGTGCCGCCGGCCAAGCGCGCGCTGCTCGAGACCGCCATCCGCAAGACCGGCATCCCGCGCCCGGCCTTCGACCGGATGGAGACCTGGGCGGCCGCCTTCATGCTGCTCGGGACCCAGTTCAAGGACCTCGGCCTGACCGGCGAGGCGGGCGTCGAGGCCGTGCTTCGCAACGCGTTCATCCAGGCCGGCAAGCCGGTCGGCCAGCTCGAGACCAATTCCGAGCAATTGAGCCTGTTCGACACGCTGCCGGAATCGGCCCAGCGCTCGCTGCTCGAGGGGGCGATCGACTCCCCGGCCGAAATGCGCAGCCAGTTCAACGAGATGCTGGCCGCCTGGGCGCGCGGCGACGTCGCCAAGATCGGCGCGACCTTCAACGAGGATCTGTCCGGCTCGCCCGAGCTTCGCGAAGCGCTGCTGAAGCGGCGCAACGTCAACTGGGCGCGCTGGATCCAGCGGCGCATGGCCGCGCCCGGATCGGTGTTCGTCGCGGTCGGAGCGGGCCACCTCGCCGGACCGGATTCGGTCGTCTCGATGCTGCAGAGGGACGGCTACCGGGTGCGGCGCATCCAGTAATCCCCGAAGCGCGGCCTTTGTTGCTGAACTGCAATGACAAAAATTCACTCGATCCGGCTTTGCGCTAGACTTTTGTTAATCTCTCGGTGACCATAATCGCCGGGTATCGGGCTGGGGGGCGCGATGCACGGATGGGCGGGCGCGAAGCAGTTCGCGCCGGCCGGCGAGTCCAGGGCGTCCTGCGCCATGCGAGCGAGCCGCGCTCATCCGTCATCCACTTCCTCGGCGCCGGTCTTTGGGTGGGGAGACCCGAGGGATGGTCCATTTTCTGATCGCCGCCGCGATAGCCGCTGCATCGGTTTCGCCCGCCCCCGCTCCCGCGCCTGCCGTTCCGGCAATTCCCGACGCCGACCCGGCGATGTGGGTGGTCAACGACCACGACACGGTGATCTACCTGTTCGGCACGTTCCACGCGCTCGACGGCAAGTCGGCCTGGTTCAACGACGAGGTCGAGACCGCCTTCAAGGCGTCCGACGAGCTGGTCCTCGAGACCATCGTCCCCGAGCGCAAGCGCGAGGCGCCCGCCAAGCCGTCCGCGGCCGCCCGGCGCATCCCGAGCATGCCGCTCACCCCGTCCGCCTCGTTCCTCGCCTCGACCCGGCTGGCGATTTCGGCCGGCCGGGCGCGCGGCATGCACGCCGATTTCGGCGCCGACACCGTCCTTCGCCGCGCCGCCCAGGCTTCGGGCAAGCCGGTCCGCGGCCTCGAGAGCTTCATCGCCCAGCTGAGCATGTTCGGCCGGATGCCCGCCCAGCCGGCCCACACCGTCGCTCCCAGGGCCGGGGCGCCGGTCCAGGATCCCGTCGCGATGGAGAATCTGGCGATCGTCATGGGCCAGATGCAGTCGGCGTGGAACCGCGGCGACAGTGACATCTTCACGATGATGCTCGACCAGATGCGGACCAATTCGCCCGAGAGCTACAACGTCATGTTCCCCCAGCGGAACAGCAATTGGGCCGGCTGGATCGCCGACCGGCTGCAGCAGCCCGGAACCGTGTTCGTCGCTGTCGGCGCCGGCCACCTCGCCGGGAGCGACAGCGTCCAGGCCAAGCTCGCCGAGCTCGGCATCCGTTCCGCCCGGATCAACTAATCCTCCCCGGAACGGGGAGGTGGCAGCACGTCGTGCTGACGGAGGGGGTTCTCCGCCTGGCACAACCCCCCTCCACCATCCCCGCCTTCGCGAGGATGGTCCCCCTGCCCGTCCCGGGGAGGATTTGCCAATTTCGCGTGCTCGCCCTATAGGCGCCCGCTTCCCCGGCCATGGTCATCCCTGGAGGCGTGGCGGGGCTTTTGCATTGGAGTGAAGACACATGAGCGAACAGCTGACGCTGCCCGCTGAAGCGCGCGAACGGGCTGGCAAGGGAGCCTCCCGGGCATTGCGGCGCGACGGACGGGTGCCCGCCGTGATCTACGGCGACAAGAAAGAGCCGCTGTCGGTGCACGTCGAGGAAAAGCTCCTCGCCAAGATGCTTTCGACCGGCCATTTCATGAACACGGTGGTGATGATCGACGCCGGCGGCGAGCCGCACCGCACGCTGCCCAAGGACGTCCAGTTCCATCCGGTGAGCAGCCGGCCGATCCACGTCGACTTCCTGCGCATCGGCGAGCACAGCCAGGTCACGGTCGCGATCCCGGTCCGCTTCGACGACGACGAGGAATCGCCGGGCATCAAGCGCGGCGGCGTTCTCAACATCGTCCAGCACGAGCTCGAGCTGGTCTGCCCGGCCTCGCAGATTCCCGACGAGATCCACATCAGCCTCGCCGGGCTCGACATCGGCGATTCGATCCACATCAGCCAGGTCAGCCTGCCCGAGGGCACCAGGGCGGCGATCGACGACCGCGACTTCACCGTCGCCACGATCGTCGCTCCGTCGGCGGTCAAGGCCGAGGAGGCCGAGGAAGCCGCCGCGGCCGCCGAGGAAGGCGAAGAAGTCGAGGGCGCCGAGGAAGCCGAGGGCGAAGGCGAGGCCGGAGCCGAAGGCGAAGGTGGCGACAAGGACAGCGACAAGGGCTGAGTCCGCTCCAACCCATCACTCTCAACAGCCGCCCGCCCTTTCCCTGGGGCGGGCGGTTTCTTTTTGGCCGGGCGACACGCTAGGAGGCGGCGATGCAAATCTGGGCCGGCCTCGGAAATCCCGGCGCGAATTACTCGCTCCACCGCCACAACGTCGGCTTCATGGCCGCCGACGTGATCGCCGAGGCGCACGGCTTTTCGGCCGCGAAAAAGGCGTTCCGGAGCGAGCTTCGCGAAGGCCGCATCGGCCGCCACCGGGTCCTGCTTCTGAAGCCGCAGGTCTTCATGAACCGAAGCGGCGAAGCGGTCGCCGAGGCGCTGCGCTTCTACAAGCTCGACCTCGACGCTTTGACCGTGTTCCACGACGAGCTCGACCTCGCACCGATGAAGGTCAAGGTGAAGGTCGGCGGCGGCACCGCCGGCCACAACGGCCTGCGCTCGATCGACGCGCACCTCGGCCCCGAATTCCGGCGGGTGCGGATCGGCATCGGCCACCCCGGCCCGGGCCAGCAGGAGAAGGTCACCCCGCACGTGCTCGGCAATTATTCGAAAGCCGAGCAGGAGCCCTTGTCCGACCTGCTCGCCGCGGTCGCCGCCGAGGCCGGATGGCTCGCCGACGGAGACGACGCGCGCTTCATGAGCGAGGTCGCGCTCAGGTTGCAGTCGGAATAGGCGGAGCGATCCCGTCCGCGAGCATTCGGCGCCGCGCGGTTTCCAGCATCTTTTCAAACCGTGGCTCGCCGCGAAGCCCGTCCAGGTCAGGGTCCGTCACGATATTCCTCAGCATGTTGCTAGGCTGCCATTCGAACACCGGCTCGAGCAGGTCGAGTGATCGGTCCTTGTCCTTGAAATATACGGCGATCGCGCAGGCGAAATTGTATCGCATGATTTGATTGTCGGGACTGAGGAGCAAAGCCCGTTCAACCCATTCGTCAAACCGGTCCCGTTCGCCGAGAATGGCTAGTCCGCTGGCGCCGGTTCCCAGAGCCGCCGCATTGGTGGGGTCCTGGGCGATTACCCTTTCCGACCGAGTGACCACCATCTTGGCCGCGTGCAGCAATCCGTCGCGATTGCCCAATGCCTCATAGGCGGATGCGAGCATTCCCCATGAATGGTAGTCGTTTTCGTCAAGCTCGACGGCTTTCTCATAGTGCCGAACCGCCTCGTTCAAGCGTCGCTGGAAATAGTAGATGCGGGCGGCTTCGCGATTCACTTCCCAAGAGTCCGGGCCAAGCTTCAGAGCCTGCGTCAGAGCCTCGTCAGCCTTGTCGAGCTCGCCCATCTCATGAGAGCTGCGCGCCCGCACGCAATAAGCTTCGGCAATGTTCGAATCGAGCGACAGCGCGCGCTCCGCGGCCGCTAGCCCGTCATCGTTCCCGACCGAAAAGGTGTAGAAAAGAATGGATTGCACGATCGCGAGCAACCCCCAGGCCCGACCATAATTCGGATCAATTTCGAGCGCGCGTTGGCACACGCGGATGACCAGCTCGAGCTGCCGCACATCGCCCCAATTGCCGGTCACCCAGTAATTGCGGGCCATCAAATAGAGTTGATAGGCTTCGGCGCTGGTCGTGCCGCGCTGCTCGATCGCCTTCTTCTCCTCGGGCAGCAGCTTCAGCTTCAAGGCCGCGACGATCGCCTTGGAGATCTCGTCCTGGATGGCGAAGATGTCGGTCAGGTCGCGGTCGTAGCGCTCGGCCCAGAGATGATCGCCGGTCGCCCCGTCGATCAGCTGGGCGGTGATCCGAACCCGGGTTCCGGCCTTGCGGACGCTGCCTTCGAGGACATGGCTGACCCCGAGCTTTCGAGCGACCTGGCCAACGTCGACAGCGTTGCCCTTGAAGGTGAACGCCGTGTTCCTGGCGACAACGGACAACGTCGAGATGTTGGACAAATCGGTGGTGATGTCCTCGCTGATCCCGTCGCTGAAATATTCCTGTTCGGGCTCGCCGCTCATGTTGGCGAACGGGAGCACGCAGATCGAGCGCTCGCGTGCCTTCTTCGCCGCCGGCTTCTCATCCGATTCAGCATCGCCGGCCAGCGCAGCGACGCTCCCCTCGACCTTCTTCCACCCCGGCGCGGATGGATTGCCGTCCCAGCCCTTCAGGTCGGCGCACTGGATCTGGTTGAACGGAATCGGCGGCGCTGTCCCGTCGAGGCTGGCCTGAACCAGAATGCCTTTCTGGCGAGCGGCATCGGCTTCGGCCCGCACCCATTGCGATTTCGCTGCTTCGGCCGACCAGAGCACGACCACCGCCTTGGCCGACTTCAGCCGCTCGTCGATGACGTCGGCGTAGGTGCGGTGCGCGGGCAGCTCGTCGTCGCGCCACACGCCGTAGCCCTTCGCGCGCAGTGCCTCGGCGACCTTTTCCGCCTCGGCCTCGGTCGAACGCGCGTAGGATATGAAAATATCTGACACTGGGACCGCCCTTTCGAAATGGATATCAGGACTCTATCGACGAGTCATGGCTCGCGCCCTGTTCGCAACGTCGCTCTACGAAGCCGAAATCGGCGACTCGTCGCTGCTCGACGAGCTCGCCCATTCGATCCGGTCGCTGGCGAGGGACGATGCGGCCGGGCGCCGCTGGAGCCGCGAGCACCGTTATCCGGGCTACACCAGCTATGCGTCGCTCGACGATTTGCCGACGCGCGACCCGGCGTTCGCCGCCCTCGCCAGGCTGCTCGCCCGCCACGCCGCGACATTTGCAACGGACTGCGCGTTCGACCTGCCGCGCAAGCCGCGCCTCGACAGCCTGTGGGCAAACCTGTTGAAAGCCGGTGGACGGCACGGTGGACATATCCACCCGCACAGCATGCTGTCGGGCACTTTCTATGTCGAAGCGCCGCCCGGCTCCGGCGCGATCCGGTTCGAGGACCCGCGCCTTGGGCTGATGATGGCGGCGCCGCCTCGCCTCGCCGACGCTCCCGAGGAGCTGCGAACCTACGTCGAGATCGAGCCGCGCGCCGGCCTGCTGCTGCTGTGGGAGAGCTGGCTGCGCCACGAGGTCGTCCCCGGCCGCGGCAAGGGCGGGCGCCTCAGCGTCTCGTTCAACTTCGCCTGACGCCTAGACGATCCAGCTTTGCCATGCGCCGTAGCGCGCGCGGATGCGCCCACGACGCAGGCTGAGCGCCATCAGCGCGATGCCGCAAAGCAGGCTGGCGATCCGTTGCGCGCCGCTCGCCTCGAACAGGAACGGAGTGACCAGCAGCGCGGCGCCGAGCGGCACCAGCAGGAAGCGCAGCGGGCGCGCGACCTCGGCCGCGGCGAGCGAGATCACGGTCAGCGCCAGCGAGCCGATCAAATGGTCGGCATCGGCCATCGAGCCGTCGGCGCCGAGCGTCAGCCGGGTGAACATCAGCCACAGCCCGACCCCGGCCGCGAGCGCCAGGTTCCACGGCAGGTTGACCCCGCCGCTCCACATGTCGGCGACGAAGCGGCCCGGGCCCTGGCCGAACTCGTCCGGGGACGCCTCGTCCCGGCCCTCGTCGGTGTCGCCGAACAGGAAAACCCGAAGCCAGCTCCTGCCCGCCTTCACCCGGCGCCGGAGGAACTGCAGCGTCGCCAGCAATTCGTCGAGCGAGTAGGGAATCTGGATCAGCATCGCCGCCGCCGCGATCAGCGCCAGCGTGCTCCAGGTGCCGATCAGGATCGGCTGGATGATGATGAAGAATATCGACGTGACGCCCAGGGGCGCGATCATCAGGCCGAACAGCAGCACCAGCCAGGGCATGGTTCGCCAGCGCGCCCGCGACCCGACGATTCCGGTCAATATCTCGAGCGCGTAAGTGTAGCCCCCCACCGCCGCGTCGGAGACCGGCCAGGCCTCCGAGACATGGCTGGTGATGATCTCCTCGGTGCCGTTCCTGGGATCGGCGGGCGAGCCGGCGAAGAAGGGCTCCCAGACCGTCTCGACGTGGCCGAGCTGGTAGGCCGCCAGGTAGCGCGAGATCTCGAGCCCGACGACCGCCAGCAGGATGATCGGCAGGCGCTGCGACCAGGCCGACGGGTTGTAGCTCCATCCCGGCGGTCTCACCGGCCCGGCGGTCGCAGCGAGCGGCGACGGGCCGACGTCGGGCCGCGTGCCGACCGCAAAGGCGAAGATCAGCCCGCCGACCAGCGTGTCGGAAAGGTAAGCGGCGGCGTTTTCGGTCCAGAACAGGAACGGCACGGCCATGACCAGCGCGCCGACGCCGGCGGTCGCCCAGCGCGCCGCTCGCAGGCGCCACGACAGCGACAAGGCCGCGAACAGGATGGTGGCGAGCCCGAGCATGACTTCGCTCGTCGCGAGCCAATCCTCTTCGACGCCGATCAGCGGCGGCTGCAGCGCCAGCCAGGTGCCGAGGAAGATATTGGCCAGATGCGCCCAGCGCGAGCTTCGGTGCTGCCGGACCAGCAGCGCTTCGTGCTCGGCGCGGACGCGCTCGGGGTCGCGGCCCGCCTCTTGCGCCTCGGTGACCAGCGGCGGCGGAGTCAGTCCATTTTTCTCGTACCAGGCCTTCGGGTCGCGCTTCAGCGCGGCGATGATCTTCGGCAGCGTGTCCTTGATCCGGTGCCTTGGCGTCCAGCCGAGCAGCTTTCGGGCGCGCGCGATGTCGAGCTCGTAATGGTCGTCGGCCAGCGCCACCATGAACGGCTTGACGAACGGCTTCTCGCCCTGGTCGAGCGCGTCGGGGACCAGCGGCTCGAGCTTGTCCTGGACCCAGGCGCCGGCCGCGGCGGCGGGCTTGGGCAGCCGTAGCGTCGGCCAGTCGTCGGCGCCGTGGACCAGATAGCCGATTTCGTCCTGCAGGCTGGCATAGCCCGGCGCCTCTTCCTCGCCGACCAGGATCACCGTGCCCGGCGGGATGTCGGCGCGCCGGTCGATCGCGCGCTGGAACGCGTCGAGCATGTCGTCACGGTGGACCATCGACTGGCCGACGCGCGTCGAGCCCGAGTAGAGATAGCTCTGCAAATCGCGCTCGTAGATCCGGGCGATCTGGTTGCTGAGCGTCGGGACCGCCGTCTCGTCGTCGTAGAGGCCGGCGAGGTGGAGCAGCACATAGGGAATGTCCCCGTGCTCGGCGCGGATCACCTCCTCGGTCTCGGCTTTCGACTTGGGGTAGGCCCATTTGGGTGCGATCGGCTGGTCTTCGTCGATCGGCCTGCCCGGCTCCCCCGGCGCATGGACCAGCATGGTCCCCGAGTAGAGGAACTGCTCGACCTCGAGGCGCTGCAGCTCGCGCAGCAGCCGTCGCGTCCCCTCGACGTTGATCGACCGGTAGAGCGGGTTCTCCTCGCCGGTGAAGTCGAAATACGCGGCGAGGTGGACGACGCTCGCGACCCGCTTGCCGAAGCGCTTCTCGAATTCCGTGATCCCCTTCGCGATCGACTTGTCGTCCGCGAGGTCGGCCTCGATCAGTGGAAAGTCGGCCTTCAGGCCCGGCCGGTCGAGCCCGATCACCCGATAGGAATCGGCGAGCAGCTGCGCCAGCGAGCGGCCGATGTTGCCGGCCGCCCCGGTGATCAGGACAATCGGCCGGTCGTCGCTTTTGCGCTTCGCCACCGACGACCAACGGCGAACGCGTCGGTCGGTTTCAGCCGGCGCCCTGCGCAAGCGCTTCAATTTGTCCGAACGCACCGCTAAGCGCGTCGCAATTCCCTTCACCAAAGGACTTTCGATGGGCTTTCGCTGCGGCATCGTCGGCTTGCCGAATGTCGGGAAATCGACGCTTTTCAATGCGCTGACGCAGACCGCGGCGGCGCAGGCGGCGAACTATCCGTTCTGCAC
>DASTZO010000087.1:0-2077 GCA_035764265.1 Sphingomicrobium sp. | reverse complement strand
AGGTCGGTGCGGGCGTTGATGAAGAAGTGGTCGCCGACCGCCAGCCGGATCGCCTCGATCCGCTTCGCCTGCTCCTTCAATGGGTGCAGGCCCCCGTCGGCGCCGCCGATGACCTGGTCCTCGAAGTTGCAGCCGACCGCTCCCGTCGCCGCCAGCCGGGCGACGTTGGCCGCGCCCTTGGCCGGGTCGACCGAATAAGCGCCTTCGAAATCGACCGTCACCGGAACCTCGACCGCATCGACGATGCGCCTGGCATTGGCCAGAGCGAATTCGATCGGCACCTGCTGCCCGTCGGGCCAGCCGTGGGCGTCCGCGACCGGGTGGCTGCCGGTGGCGAGCGCCTTCGCTCCGGCGCGGACGACCGCCTGCGCGCTGCCGACATCCCAGATGTTGTAGAGCACCACCGGGTCGCCCGGGACGTGCAGCGCCGCGAACGCCTTGAACCGGCCTGCCGCAGCCTGAGTCACGGTCAGATCCGGGCCGGATAGACCGGGCGGATGTCGACCGGGATGTGGGTCATCGTGCCGATCACCTGGCTGGCCTCGGCATCGAGCGACCCCCAGCGGTCGAGGAACGCCTTGGTCCCGGCATAATCGCCGTCGCCCTGCCGCCGGACGATCTCGCCGACCAGGTCGCGGATCGCGCCGTCGATCTTCGCCTCGTCGATCCGGAAGCGCTTCGCCCGGGCGTCCCAGACGATCGCGCCCTTGCCGCGCAAATAGCGGTACTGCATCGCCGCGCCCTTGCCGTGGGCCTCGTTGGTGCCGAAGCGCATCGCCCGGAACAGGCCGGCGACGTAGGTCGCTCGGATCTGCGGCCGCTCATTGGCCGGGATCACGCCTTTGTCCATCATGTGCATGACGTTGTAGGCGCCCATCACGTCGGCCTTCGCTTCCTCGAAGCCGCCGGCGATGTCCTTGAGCTCCTTGTCGACGGTGGTCTTGCGGCCGCCGACCGTGATCGTCCCGGGGCCGAGGCTGTGCGACAGCTCGTGGAACAGGGTCTCCATGAACATGTAGCGCTGGGTCACGTTGGCCGCCTGGTCGGGGACCAGCACCAGGCTGCCCATCGGCTTCAGGATCCGGTCGTACTTGGCGCCGAGCACGTTGCGCAGGATGACCTTCTTGGCGCCCTTGGCCTCGCGCACCTTCTCGTCGTTGGGCAGGTTGAAGGCGATGGTCTGCACGCCCGGGACATTGTCGCCGCCGCCGCGGACCTGGTCGGCAACCACCAGCGGCGATTCGAAACCGCGCTGGAAGTTCTTGTATCTCGCCTCGACGGGCAGGTTCTCCTCCATCCCGCGCAAATGGCCCTTGTAGACGTCGAGCGCCTGCGATTCGGCCGGGTTGCGGAGCGTCACGAACGCCTCGAACGCGGTCTTCCGGCCGTAAAGCGTGTCGGTGTAGACTTCGTACGGGCCGATCGCGATCTCGATCGGGGTGTCCTTGAGGTCCATCCAGGCGAGCTCGGATTCGAAATAATCGTCGGTCCGGAAGGCCTTGGCGCGAAGCGTCAGGAATTTCTTCAGGCTGGCGTTGCCGGTCTTCGCGGCCGCCTGCTCGAGCAGCCTGGCGGCCGGCTCGAGCCACTGACGGTACTCCTGGCTGTAGGGCACGGCGACCAGCCGGTCGCCCTGCCGCCGGACCACCGTGTACGGGCTGGTCAGCGCCTCGGCCTCGTCCGGGTGCGCGGCGAGGTAGGAGTCGAACTGCTCCTTGGTGAGGTCGGCCGGGTAGAAGTTCGCGCCCGGCGGCCTGGGCCGGTCGCCGAAGAACGGCTTGTCCTCCTCGAGGCTGTCCCACGGCCCGAAGAAGGTGTCGAAGCGGTCGAGCAGCTCGCGGTCGTTCCTCGCCGCGACCTCGGCGCGCAGCCGGTCGTAGTCCGGGGTTGCCTGGCGCTTGTAGATCTCGCTCATCAGGTCGGCGGCCTGGATCAGGATGTTGACCACCTCGCGCTCCTCGGCGGTGAGGAAGCTGGTGTCCGGGTTCATCTCGACCCGGGCGAGCTTGGCGACCGCGGCCGGCTGCGCTCCCTCGGCCGCCGGCGCGGCCGCATTGTTGGTGGTCGTCGCGACCTC
>DASTZO010000086.1:0-2422 GCA_035764265.1 Sphingomicrobium sp. | reverse complement strand
CGAGCCGATGAACAGGAGCGCGACCGCGGTCCCGAAATGGGCGCCGGTGAGGCTGGCCGCGAACAGCAGCACGACCACCGCGCAGATCAAGAGCGCCGACAGCACCGACAGGAAAATAGCCCGGCTGACCAGGCCCATGCGCTGGTCGAGGATTCGGAGCTCGCCGAGCAGCCGGTCGTGCTCGGAGCCGCGGCTGGCGAGGATCTGCGGCTCAAGCCCGCGGGCCCGGTCGACGATTCGCGACAGGCGCCCCGCGCAGACGTTGAGGAACGCCCCGACGCCCGCGAGCAGGAACACCGGAGCGACCGCCAGCTGGATGATCTGGGCGACCTGGAGGACTCCGGTTTCGGCCGGGGCGAGCGTCGGGAACATCCGCCTGGTGCTAGCTGTCGGCGGCTTCGCGCTCGCAGCTCGCGACTTCGAGCAGCAGCAGCCCGGTGGCGACGAAGCTCAGGGCGACGATCCAGGCGAAGCTGGCGACGACCGCGGGCGTCGGGCCGAACAGAAGCACGACCACCGTCGACAGCGACAGGCCGACGAGCAGCACCAGCGCGAGCAGGAAATCGGTCGCCGCGGCGACGCTCGCCCAGGTGCGCACCGACCCCTCGACCCGGCGGCTCTTGACCGCGAGGATGATGCTGCGGAGCGCCAGCCAGCCGATGACGATGTTGACGATCGGGAAGAATCGCGACTCCCGGTTCAGGAGGAACAGCAGGCCGGCGAGGACCGTGACCCCGCCGGCGAGCATCGCGAGGTCGCGCGTGTCGCGGCGCATCGAGCCGGCGACGATCTCGATCAGGCCGGCGGCGAGCAGCAGAGCGCCGATCACTCCGGTGGAGATGCCTTTTTCGACCGGCAGCAGCGCGGCGCCGGCGCTGAGCAGGATCATCGCCACGCCGGCGATGCTGATCCACCGCGCGCGATTGCGATGCGAGAGGGCGTCCTGGTCAGTCGCTTCCACGCGCCGCCGTGTAGCAAAATCCGCGGCCGGCAACCATGCGGTCCGTCAGCCGGCCGCAAGCATCCGCTTCACGCCGCGCGCCGCCTGCCGGAGCCGCTGCTCGTTTTCGACCAGCGCGATCCTCACGAAGCCTTCGCCTTCCTCGCCGAAGCCGACGCCCGGGGCGACCGCGACATGGGCCTCGGTGAGCAGGCGCTTGGCGAACTCCATCGAGCCCAGCGCCCGGAACGGCTCGGGGATCGGCGCCCAGGCGAACATCGAGGCCTGCGGCACCGGGATGTCCCAGCCGGCGCGGCCGAAGCATTCGACCAGCACGTCGCGGCGCTTCCTGTAGAGCGCGCGATTGAAATCGACGATGTCCTGCGGGCCGTTCAAGGCCGCGGTCGCGGCCGCCTGGACGGGCGTGAAGGCGCCATAGTCGAGGTAGGACTTGACCCGCGCCAGCGCCTCGATCAGCCGGGCGTTGCCGACCGCGAAGCCGATCC
This sequence comes from Sphingomicrobium sp., assembly GCA_035764265.1. Classification (GTDB taxonomy): domain Bacteria; phylum Pseudomonadota; class Alphaproteobacteria; order Sphingomonadales; family Sphingomonadaceae; genus Sphingomicrobium. Next base: position 976 of record DASTZO010000086.1, on the reverse strand, counting down.
GCCACCCGGCCATCGAAAAAGTCTTGGACATCGAGGTGAACTCGACCGCGACCTCCTTGGCGCCCTCGACCTGGAGGATCGATGGGGTCGGCACGTCGCCGAAGTAAATCTCGGCGTAGGCGAGGTCGGAGATCAGGATCAGCTCGTGGGTCCGGGCGAAGGCGACCAGCCGCTCGTAGAAGGCGAGGTCGGCGACATAAGCGGTCGGGTTCGACGGATAGCCGATCACCAGCACCTTGGGCCGCGGCACCGTGTAGCGCATCGCCATGTCCAGCCGGCGGAAGAAATCTTCGCCCGGGGCGGCCGGGATCGAGCGCACCGCGGCGCCGGCGATGATGAACCCGAAGCTGTGGATCGGGTAGCTCGGGTTGGGCGCGAGCACGACGTCGCCCGGAGCGGTGATCGCCTGGGCGAGGTTGGCGAGGCCCTCCTTGGAGCCCAAGGTGACAATGACCTCGGTGTCGGGATCGACGGTGACGCCGAAGCGGCGCTGGTAATAGGCCGCCTGCGCCTTGCGGAGGCCGGGAATGCCGCGGCTCGCCGAATAGCGGTGGGCGTTGGGCTTGGCGGCGACCTCGGCGAGCTTGTCGATCACATGCTTCGGCGGCGCTCCGTCGGGATTGCCCATGCCGAGGTCGACGACGTCCTCGCCGCGCGCCCGAGCCGCCGCCTTCATCGCGTTGACCTCGGCGAACACGTAGGGCGGCAGCCTGCGGATGCGGTAGAAGTCGTCGTGATCCATCGCGCCGCTCATGGCGGCGGCGGGTCAGCGCGGCAAGAGCGCGTAGGTGCGGCGGAACGCCTCGGCCTCGGCGGCGGCGTTGGCGGCGTCACGCTCGGCGTTGGCCTGCTGGACGGCGGCGTACGCGGACGCCTCGGCCGGCTTGCGGACGTCGATGTCGAGCTGCTCCTCGGTGACCTTCGCCTTCTCGGCGAGGGCCTCGCGCTCCTGCGTCGCGACGAGGCGGTCCTGCTC
>DASTZO010000085.1:0-9987 GCA_035764265.1 Sphingomicrobium sp. | reverse complement strand
GCGAGACCGGCGCCGGCAAGTCGATCCTGCTCGACGCATTGGGGCTGGCGCTCGGCGCCCGGGCCGACGCCGGGCTCGTCCGCAACGGCCAGGATTCCGCAGCGGTGTCCGCCGAGCTCGACATGCCGCCCGGCCACTCGGTCCATGCATTGCTCGCCGAGCATGGCCTCGAGCCCGAGCCCGGCGAGCCGCTGCTGCTTCGGCGGACCCTGAGGGCCGACGGCGGCAGCCGCGCCTTCGCCGGCGGGGCCCCGGTTTCCGCCGCGGTGCTGCGCGACATCGCTTCCGTCAGCGTCGAGGTCCACGGCCAGCACGACGACCGCGGCCTGCTCAACCCGAAGGGCCACCGCGAGCTGCTCGACGCGCTCGGCAAGGTCGACGCCGGCCCGGTCGCGGCCGCCTGGGCCGAGGTCACCCGCATCGAGCGCGAGCTCGGCCAGGCGCGCGCCGACGCCGCCGAGGCGGCACGCGACCGCGACTGGCTCGCTTTTGCCTCGGCCGAGATCGAGGCGCTGGCGCCCGAGCCGGGCGAGGAGACGCGGCTCGCCGAGGAGCGCTCGGCGATGCAGGCCGGCGCCAAGGCGGGCGAGGCGCTGACCGGCCTCGACGAATTGCTCGGCGGCTCGGACGGGGCGCTCGCCAAATTGCGGCTCGCGGCGCGGCGCATCGAGCGCGGCGCGGCCGACCACCCGTTGCTGGCCGAGGCGCTGGCGTCGCTCGACCGGGCCTTGATCGAGGCCTGCGAGGGCGAGGACCGGATCGCCCGGGCGGCCGATGCGCTGGCGTTCGACCCGGCGCGGTTGGAGGCGGTCGAGGCGCGGCTGTTCGAGATCCGGGCCCTCGCCCGCAAGCACCGCGTCGAGGCCGACGCGCTCGCCGCGCTGGGCGACCGGATGCGCGGCCAGCTGGCGCTGATCGAGGAGGGCGGCGAGCGCATCGCCCGGCTCGATGCCGAGCTGGTCGCGGCGCGCGAGGCCTATGCGCAGGCGGCTCAAGCCCTGACCGAAAGCCGCCGGGCAGCCGCTGAAACAATCGACTCAGCCGTTGCCGCCGAGCTTGCCCCGCTGAAGCTCGACTCGGCGCGCTTCCGGACGGCGATCGCGCCGGCCGAGCCCGGCCCCGCGGGCACCGACCGGGTCGAGTTCGAGGTCTCGACCAACCCCGGCGCCCCGTTCGGCCCGCTGACCCGGATCGCCAGCGGCGGCGAGCTGTCGCGCTTCATCCTCGCTTTGAAGGTCGCGCTCGCCGAGGCCGGAACCGCGGCGACGATGATCTTCGACGAGATCGACCGCGGAGTGGGCGGAGCGGTGGCGAGCGCGATCGGCGAGCGCCTGGCGCGGCTGGCGAGCGGCTCGCAGGTGCTGGTCGTCACCCATTCGCCCCAGGTCGCGGCGCGCGCCACGCACCATTACCGGATTGAAAAATCGCACGGGCCGGACGGCAGCCGGACGTCGGTCCGCCGGCTCGACGAGGCCGAGCGGCGCGAGGAGATCGCCCGGATGCTGTCGGGCGCGTTTGTCACCGACGAGGCCCGCGCCCAGGCCGCCCGGCTGCTGGAGGCGGCGTGACTCGCGAGACAGCAGTTCCCTTGCGGTTCGGCGATGAGGAGCTCGAAGGCGTGCTGGTCGCGCGCCGCGACAGCGCCCGCCGCCCGGGGGTGATCCTGTTCCCCACCGTGATGGGCGTCTCCGACCTCGAGCTCGGCTTCGCCCGCCAGCTGGTCCATTTGGGCTACACCGGGTTCGTCGCCGACCTGTTCGGGAAGGCGTTCCGAGGCGCCCCGCGCGGCGTCATGATGGACGAGTTGAAGCGCTTGCGAGGCGACCGCGCGAGCCTCCGCAAGCGCCTGCTGGCGGTGCTCGAGTCCGTCCGCTCGCTCGATGCCGTCGAGCCGGACCGGATCGTCGCCATCGGCTATTGCTTCGGCGGCCAGTGCGCGCTGGACCTCGCCCGCAGCGGCGCCGGCATCGCCGGGGTCGCCAGCTTCCACGGACTGCTCGACCCGCCCGGCCTGCCGCCGCAGCCGATGGTGGCCAAGGTCCTCGTCTTCCACGGCTGGGACGACCCGATGGCGCCGCCCGAGGCGGTGGTCGCGCTCGGCCACGAGCTGACCGAGGCCGGCGCCGACTGGCAGATCCACGCGTTCGGCCATGTCCAGCATGGCTTCACCAACCCCGGCGCGACGGGCGCGGTGCCGGGCGTCGTCCACAACGAGCTCGCCGCCGAGCGGTCGTGGACCGCGCTGGTCAACTTCCTCGAGGAATTGTTCGGCTGAGATGGCTGCCAGGCTGACCGAGGCCGAGGCCGCCGAGCGGCTGGCGTGGCTGGCGGAGGCGATCGCGCGCCACGACAAGCTCTACCACGACCAAGACGAGCCGGAGATCAGCGACGCGCAATATGACGCGCTGGTCCGCGAGAACGCGGCGATCGAGGCGCAATTCCCCCAGCTTGTCCGGCCGGACTCGCCGTCGCGGCGGCTGGGCGCGACGCCGACCACGGCTTTGGCGAAGGTGGCCCACGCGCGGCCGATGCTCAGCCTCGAGAACGCCTTTTCGGAGGAGTCGGTGGTCGAGTTCGTTGGCCGGGTGCGGCGGTTCCTGGCGCTGCCGGCCGACGAGTCGGTGGCGGTCACCGCCGAGCCCAAGATCGACGGCCTGTCCTGCTCGCTGCGCTACGAGCGCGGCGAGCTGGCGCTGGCGGCGACGCGCGGCGACGGCACGGTCGGCGAGGACGTGACCCCGAATGCGCGCGCCATCGCCGACGTCCCGCAGCGGATCGCGGGCGCCCCGGACGTGCTCGAGGTGCGCGGCGAGGTGTTCATGTCCAAGGCCGACTTCGCCGCGTTGAACGAGCGGCAGCAGTCGGCGGGCGGCAAGATCTTCGCCAACCCGCGCAACGCCGCGGCGGGCTCGCTTCGCCAGAAGGACCCGGGCGTCACGGCCGCGCGGCCGCTGCGCTTCCTCGCCCACGGCTGGGGCGAGCTGTCGGAGCCGCTCGCCGCGACCCAGTTCGAGGCGATGCGGCGGATCGCCGCTTTCGGAGTGCCGGTCAGCGACCTGCTCGAACGGTGCGCCGACCTCGACGCCATGCTCTCGCAATATGCGGCGATCGAGCATTGCCGCGCCGATTTGCCGTTCGACATCGACGGGGTGGTCTACAAGGTCGACCGGATCGACTGGCAGGAGCGACTGGGCCAGGTCGCGCGGGCGCCGCGCTGGGGCCTCGCGCACAAATTCCCGGCCGAGAAGGCCGAGACGACCCTGGAAGCGATCGACATCCAGGTCGGGCGCACCGGCAAGCTGACCCCGGTCGGGCGGCTCAAGCCGGTCGGGGTCGGCGGGGTGATCGTCGCCAACGTCACGCTGCACAACCGCGACGAGATCGCTCGCCTCGGCCTTCGGATCGGCGACCGGGTGCGGATCCAGCGCGCCGGCGACGTCATTCCGCAGGTGGTCGAGAACCTCACCGCGAACGAGAAACGGCCGCCGTACCAATTCCCCGACCATTGCCCCGAATGCGGCAGCGAAGCGGTCGCCGCCGAGGGCGAGGTCGACGTCCGCTGCACCGGCGGCCTGGTTTGCCCGGCGCAGCGCATCGAGCGCCTCAAGCATTTCGTCAGCCGCGGTGCGCTCGACATCGACGGCCTCGGCGAAAAGACCATCGTCGAGTTCGTCGAATTGGGCTGGCTGAATTCGCCGGCCGACATCTACCGCCTGGCCGCGCGCCGTGACGAGCTGCTGGAGCGCGAGGGCTGGAAGGCAAAATCGGTCGACAATCTGCTCGCCTCGATCGGGGCCCGCCGCGAGCCCGACCCGGCGCGCTTCCTGTTTGCGCTCGGAATCCGCCACGTCGGCATCGTCACCGCCAAGGATCTGATGCGCGCGTTCGGCTCGATCGAGTCGCTGCGCGCGGCCGCGACCGGGGGCAATGCGCAAGGCGAGCTGTCGTTGGTCGAAGGAGTCGGCCCGGTGGTCGCCGAGGCTCTGGTCGATTTCTTCCACGAGCCGCACAACCGGCAAGTGCTCGACGACCTGCTGTCCGAAGTCCGGCCCCGGCCGTTCGTCAGCCAGGCCCGCCAGACCGAATGGAGCGGCAAGACCATCGTTTTCACCGGCAGCCTGGAGACCATGAGCCGCGACGAAGCCAAGGCGCAGGCCGAGCGCCTAGGAGCGCGCGCGGCGGGATCGGTCAGCGCCAGGACCGACCTGGTCGTCGCCGGGCCCGGCGCGGGCTCCAAGCTCAAGAAAGCCGCGGAGCTCGGAGTCCCGGTGATCGGCGAGGACGAGTGGGCTAGGATCGTGGCCGAGGCCGGCTGAGCCTGGCCGCGCATTTTCATGAATTTCCCGGAGTATCGCGAATGAAACGATCGACGATTCTGCTGGCGCTCGCCGCCGTTCCGGCGCTGGTGCAGGCGCAAACGGCCGCGCCGCCGAGCCCGCCGGCCGTCGAGAAGCGGCCGTTCACCGTCAAGGGCCCGCTCGACCGCGCCGACGAATATTACTGGCTGCGCGACGACAGCCGCAAGCAACCCGAGATGCTCGCCTACCTCAAGGCCGAGAATGCCTACGCGGACTCGGTGCTGGCGCCGTTGAGGCCGCTCGAGGACAAGCTCTATTCGGAGATCGTCGGGCGTATCAAGCAGGACGATTCAAGCGTCCCGGTCCGCGAGCGCGGTTATTATTACTACACCCGCTTCGAGGTCGGCGCCGACTATCCGGTGGTCGCTCGCCGCCGCGGCAGCATGACGGCGCCCGAGCAGGTGCTGCTCGACCAGCCGGCGATGGCCAAGGGCCACGGCTTCTTCGCCATCGGCGACTATAGGGTCAGCCAGGACAACCGGCTGCTTGCCTATGCCGAGGACGTCGTCGGCCGGCGGCAGTACAAGCTGAAGGTCAAGGACCTCGCGACCGGCAAGGCGCTTGCGGACGTCGTCGAGAATGTCGAGCCGAACCTCGTCTGGGCCGACGACAACCGCACACTCTATTATGTCGAGAAGGACCCGGTGACGCTGCTCAGCAAGCGCGTCAAGGCGCACGTGCTCGGCACTCCCGCATCGGCCGACCGCCTCATCTACGAGGAGAAAGACGACAGCTTCTACATGGGCGTCGGCCGGACCAGCGACGACCGGTTCATCTGCATCTTCCTCGGCAGCACGGTCAGCAACGAGCAGCGCTGCACCAGCGCGTCCACGCCCGGGGAATTTGCCGTGCTGGCGCCGCGCGAGCGCGACTTCCTCTACACCGCCGACCATGTCGGCGACCGCTGGGTGATCCGGACCAACTGGAACGCGCCCAACTACCGGCTGATGACGGTGAGGGACTCCGCGGCCGCCGCCGGGCGAAGCGCGTGGAGCGACCTCGTCCCCCACGATCCCAAGGTGTTCATCGAGGGATTCCAGCCGTTCAGCAGCTTCATCGGCATCGAGGAGCGCGCCGGCGGTAACAAGCGGCTCCGGCTGCTCGCCAACAGCGGCAGGAGCCGCCTCGTCGGCTCCGACGAGCCCGCCTACACCATGAGCCTCGACGACAATCGCGAGGTCGCGAGCACCAGGCTGCGCTACACCTACGATTCGCTGACGACTCCGAAGATCACCTACGAGGTGGATTCTCGGACCGGCGCTCGCACCGTCCTCAAGCGCACCCCGTCGCCCAATTACGACCCCGCCGATTACGTGACCGAGCGCCTGTGGGCGCCGGCGCGCGACGGCACCAGGGTCCCGGTCTCGCTGGTCTACCGCAAGGGCTTCAAGCGCGACGGCAGCGCGGCGATGCTCCAATATGGCTACGGCAGCTACGGCTTCTCGACCGACCCGGCCTGGTCGCCGACCATTCCCAGCCTGCTCGACCGGGGCATGGTCTATGCGATCGCCCACGTCCGCGGCGGCCAGGAAATGGGCCGCGCCTGGTATGACCAGGGTCGGCTTTTGAACAAGAAGAACAGCTTCACCGACTTCATCGACGTCACCCGCTTCCTGACCGGCCAGGGCTATGCCGCCCGGGACCGGGTCGCCGCTCAGGGCGGGAGCGCCGGCGGGCTGCTGATGGGCGCCATCGCCAACATGGCGCCCAATGATTATCGGGTGCTGATCGCGCAGGTGCCGTTCGTCGACGTGGTGACGACGATGCTCGACGCGTCGATCCCGCTGACGACCAACGAATATGACGAATGGGGCAACCCGGCGCAGAAGCCGTTCTACGACTACATGTTGTCCTACTCGCCGTACGACAATGTCCGCGCCCAGGCCTATCCGGCGATGTTCGTCGGCACCGGCCTGTGGGACAGCCAGGTCCAATATTACGAGCCGGCCAAGTGGGTCGCGCGGCTCCGGGCCGCCAAGACCGACCGCAATCCGCTGCTGTTCCGGGTCAACATGGAGGCGGGGCACGGCGGCAAGTCGGGGCGCTTCCAGCGCTACCGCTCGATCGCCGAATATTACGCGTTCATGCTCGGCCAGCTCGGGATCGGGAACTAGCGCTTGACGAGCGTCAGCACGGGCCATTCGCCCGTGCCGCTCTTGTCCAAGGCGAGGCCGAGGTCGCGATAGGCGCGGGCGACCGCGTCAGCCTGGGCGTCGAGCAGGCCGGCGAGGATGACGGTGCCCCCGTCAGCCAGCCCTTCGGCGAAACTGGGCGCGAGCTCGACCAGCGGGCCGGCGAGAATGTTGGCGATGATCAGGTCGAACGGCGCTCGCGCCGACAGCAGCGGCGAGTCCATGCCGTCGGCGACCGCGAGCAGCAGCTCGCCCGGGCCGTGTCCGAGCGCGACTCCGTTGATCGCCGCATTGTCGCGCGCGACGTCGATCGCGACCGAGTCGATGTCGGTGCCGATGCAGCGCGACTCGGGCCACAGCGCCAGCGCCGCGAATGCGAGCAGACCGGTACCCGTCCCAACGTCGGCAATGTTTGCAAACGTGCAACCGTTGCGCTCAAGCGAATCAAGCGCTTCGAGGCAGCCCGAGGTGGTCGCGTGCTGGCCGGTGCCGAACGCGAGGCTGGCGTCGATCTCGAACGCGATGCTGCCGCTGGGCGCGGCGCCGCGGTGGGTCGGCGTATGGACGAAGAAGCGGCCGGCGCGGATCGGCTGCAGCCCCGACTGGCTCATCGCCACCCAATCGTCCTCGCCCAATTGCTCGACGCTGGGGGCGCCGCAACCGAGCCGGGCGAGCGCCTCGAGCACCTCCGCCGACGGCTCCTGGTCGAAATACGCGTGCAGCAGCCATTCGTTCGGCCGCGCCGGGTCGGGCTCGTCGGCGACCAGCACCGGCTGCGAATCGCCGAGCGGCAGCAACTCGTGGGCATCGGGCAGCGATTCGGCCTGGACCCGGGTGCAGGGCAGGGTCGCTCGCCAGCTCATCGCGTCAACGCACGTAGCTGGCGCCGTTGACGTCGATCACCGTGCCGGTCGCCGACGCCGGCGCGTCGGCCGCCAGCCAGCGGATCGCCTCCGCGACCTCGTCGGTGGTGGCGACCCGCCCCAGCGGGATGTCGGCGACGATCTGCGCTCCGCCGCGGCCGGCGAGATATTCGTCGGTCATCTCCGACACGGTGAAGCCGGGCGCGACCGCGAAGGCGAGGATCCCGTCGGCCGCGTAGCCGCGGGCGATGGTTCGGGTCATCCCGATCATCGCCGCCTTGGACGCCGCATAATGCCAGTGCTGCGGCGAATCGCCGCGAAAGGCGGCGCGGCTGGCGATGTTGACGATGCGCCCGCCGCCGCCGCGCTCCCGGAAATGGCCGATCGCCAGCCGGCTGAGGTCGGCCGGCGCCTGCAGGTTGATCGTCAGCGTGCGGTTCCACGCCGAGTGCCATTCCCCGTCGGCCGAGTCGTCGGCGACCGCCTCGTAGATGCCGGCGTTGTTGACCAGCACGTCGATCCGCCCGCCGAGCCGCTCGAGCGCCGCGGTCCATAATGCGCGCGGAGCATCGGCGTCGGCGAGGTCGCCGGCGATCAATTCGCCGCCGCCCTTGGTTGAGTGGCCCGCGACGCGGTGCCCGGTGGACTTGAGCAAGGCGAACGCCGCCGCGCCGATCCCGCGGCTCGCTCCGGTGACGAGGATGTTCATCCGTCCCGCCTAGCGGCGAGACGCGGCTCGGGAAAGGTCAGGCGGCGATGCCGCTGACGAACTCCTTGGTGGTCGACTTGAAGTCGGAGATCTGCTCGCTGAAGCGGCCGAAGCCATGCTCGACCTCGTCGATGTCCTTGGCGACATTCTCGGTGTCCGAGCGGATCGCGGCAATCGTCGAGCTCATCGAGTCGGCGGCGAGCGCGGTCTCGTCGACCGCCGCGGTGATCATCGTCACCGTCTGCGCCTGCAGCTCCATCGCCTCGCGGATCCGGTCGGCGGAGGTCTGGACCTCCTCGACGGTGCCCTGGATCGAGCTGTTGGCCTCGACCGTCTGGCGAGTCGCCTGCTGGATGGCGGTGATTTTGTTGGTGATATCGTCGGTCGCCCGGGCTGTCTGCGACGCGAGGCTCTTCACTTCCTGGGCGACGACCGCGAAGCCGCGCCCGGCATCGCCGGCGCGCGCCGCCTCGATGGTCGCGTTCAAGGCGAGCAAATTGGTCTGGCCGGCGATGTCGCGGATCAGGCTCAAGATCGATTCGATCGCCTCGACGTGGCTCGACAGCGCCTGGCTCACCTTGACCGCCTGCTCGGCCTGGCCGCCGGCGCGGATCGCGACGCCCGCCGCCGTCTCGACTTCGGAACGCGCGTCCTCGATCGCCCGGATCAGCCCGGCTGCGGTCTGCGCGGCCTCGCGCATCGCCACCGCCGACTGCTCGGCCGCCGCCGCGACTTCGCTGGTTTTGCCGAGCATCCCGCGGGCCGACGCGGCGGTCGCCCGGGTGCGGTCGGTCAGCGCCTTCGACTGCTCGGTGCTGGCTCGGACCAAGTCGGCGACCCGGCGCTCGAACTGCTCGCTCTGGCGGCCGCGCTGGTCGGCGGCCTCATTGGCCTCGAGCAAAGCGATCTGGGCGAGGATGATGTCCTCGCTGAAGCTGAGCAGCCGGTGGAACGTGCCGATCGCCTCGACGCGCTCGTCGGAGCGGCCGGCGAAGCACTCGTCGAAGGCTCGGATCACTTCGTTCGCCACCGCCGCGCGGGCGGCGATGAAGTCGGGGACGCTGCGCTTGGCGGCGAACATCCGGACGCCCTGCTCGGCGACCGAGCGGACCCAGGCCTCGTCGACCGGCCGGGTGAAATGGTCGCGGCCGAGGCAACCGACATCGTCGCCGAACCGGCTGCGCGCCGCCGCCTCGACCACTGATCCGGCTTCGTCCCACAGCCGGCGCAGCGAAGCCTCGAAGCGGCCGTCGTCGCCGTAGGCGGCAATGCGCGCCGCCACCTGCTCGTTGGTCAGGCGCTGCAGATGTCCGATGTCGCCGCTCATTCCTTGGTCTCCGTCATTTCCCTTGCGCCGCATACTTCGCTTGTCGCCGCTTTCTGCCCCCGCAATGGTTAAGACCGGGTTAGGGGGACGCCATTCTTGCCTCCGCACGGTGGGAGCCCTAAGCGGTCGTCGGCCGGCGCGGCCCTGTTCGCCGGACGTCAAGCTGAGCTCAGAAAGGCCCCCGCCCGAATGGCCACCGATCAATCCTCGCCCCGGCCGCGGCCGTTGTCCCCGCACCTGACCATCTGGCGCTGGGGCCCCGGAATGCTGGTCTCGATCGTCCACCGGATGACCGGCGCCGCCCTCGCCATCGCCGGACTTGCGCTGCTGACCTGGTGGCTGATGGCGATCGCCGACGGCGCCGACGCTTATGCCGATTTCACCGCCGCGGCGGCGCACCCGCTCGGGCTGGTGGTGCTGGTCGGCCTGACCTGGGCGTTCTTCCAGCATCTGCTGTCGGGCATCCGCCATCTGGTGATGGACAGCGGCGCCGGCTTCGAGCTCGACACCAACAAGCGGTTCGCGATCCTGACCCTGGTCGGCTCGCTGGTCCTGACCCTGCTCATCTGGGTGCCGGTGCTGGGAGGCCTGCGGTGAG
>DASTZO010000084.1:0-5447 GCA_035764265.1 Sphingomicrobium sp. | reverse complement strand
CTGGGCGTCCGAGCGGTGATCGCCGAGAGCTTCGAGCGAATCCACCGCTCGAACCTGGTCGGCATGGGCGTTCTGCCGCTGCAGTTCCACGACGGCGACACCGCCGACAGCCTCGGCCTCGACGGCAGCGAGACGTTCAGCATCGCCGGGGTCGCCGGGATCGAGCCGCGCCAGGACGTCGAGGTCCAGCTGACGGACAGCGACGGTTCGAGCCGCAGCTTCTCGGCGCGGTGCCGAATCGACACCTACAACGAGCTCGAATATTTCCACGCCGGGGGAATCCTGCACTACGTCCTTCGGAGGCTGGCCGCGGCGTGAGCAACCGACTCGGCTGGCTCGTGTCCATTTGCGCCGCAGCGGTGCTTTGGGCCGGAGCCAGCCTGCGCTCGTATCCGCGGGAGGCGTGGGACGATGCAAATTGGAATATCTATCTCTTAGCTGCCTATGTGCTTTGCGGCGTCCTAGGATTTGCGTTTCCGCAGCGGCCTTGGCGGTGGCCACTTGCGGTGATGTTGACCCTTTTCCCGATCATGATTTTGACCACCGGACGCTTCGGTCCCTTGTTCGTAATCGGTATCGCATTTTTGCTAATGTACTCGTTGCCTGGGATGCTGGTCACCACGCTTGCTGCTTACGTGCGCAAATCGCTCTCGCGAGATAGAGGCGGATAAACCTGTTCGTCGAGGTTGCCCGTGGGTACGTGATCTGGATGATGATCGGTGGAGTGGCGCTGTGGCGAATGCCGGCAATGCGGAGATAGTCGACCTCAGCCACCTGATCGAGCACGGCATGGCCACCTACCAGGGCCTGCCGGGGCCGCACATCTGCGATTTCTGGACCCGCGAGGGGTCGGCGGCGAATTACGACGACGGCTCGAGCTTCCAGATCGGGCGGATTGACATGGTCGCCAACACCGGCACCTACCTCGACAGCCCGTTCCACCGCTACGCCGACGGCAAGGATCTCGCCACGCTGCCGCTGGAGACGCTGGCGGACTTGCCGGGAGTGGTGGTGCGGCGGCCGCACGGGAACGGGATCGCGACCGATGCGGCGGACCTCGAAGGGGTCGAGGTGCGCGGGCGGGCGGTCCTGATCCACACCGGCTGGGACGAGCATTGGCGGACCGACGCCTATGCCGTCGATCATTCGTTCCTGACCGCGGCGGCCGCCGGCTGGCTGGTCGAGCAAGGCGCCGCGCTGGTCGGGATCGACAGCTACAATATCGACGACACGCGCCGCCGGTCGCGGCCGGTGCACTCGATGCTGCTCGCGGCCGAGATCCCGATCTGCGAGCATATGACCGGCCTTGGGCGACTGCCCGACGAGGGTTTCCGTTTCTCGGCGGTGCCGCCCAAGATCGCCGGCATGGGCACCTTCCCGGTGCGCGCGTTCGCGGTGATCGGCTAGGCCAGCGCCGGCTCGAGCCAGGGCGGGACGAGCGCTCCGGATAGGTCGTCGAGGCGGCGGTGCTCGACGGCGAGTCCGAGCTCGGAATAGGCGATTCGGGTGCGCGGTCCGGCCTGCGCGGTCTCGACGACCAGCAGCCGGCGGTTGACCTTCGAGCGCCAGTTCATCCGGGCGGTGTTCTCTTGGCCGACGAAGCAGCCCTTGGAGAAACTGACCCCGTTCAATTCGGCGGCGTTGCACTCGAGCCAGAGGATGTCGCCCAATTCGGCGCGGCCTTCGGTCACCCCGAGGCGAAGGCGGTGTTCGAGCCAGCCGAGGGCCGGTTCGGACGGCGCCGCGAGCCAGCGGCGGCCGAGGTCGGCAAGGCGCGGGTCGGGCACGCCTTCGGGGCCTTCGCACGACCAGTGGACGGCGAGCGCGGGGTCGCGCTCGATGCTGATCGGACGACGGAGGCGGTAGATGGCGAGGCGCTTGGCGAGATCGTCGGCCGCCGCGGCCTCGCAGTCGAGCAGCAGGTCCTGGCCCTGCTCCCAGACGAAGAAATCGAACAGGCACTTGCCCTGCGGGGTGAGCAGCCCCGCCCAGACCGGGAGCGGCCCCTCGACGTCGCTGGTCACGAGGCCCTGGACGAAGCCGCGGACGTCCTCGCCGGACAGGCGGATCACGGCGCGGTCGGCCAAGGTCGTCGGGGGCAGGGTGGTCGCAGGCATGGCCCTCAGTTAAGGAGCCGCCGTGGCATTGCAAACGCTGACCATCCGCCGCCCCGACGACTGGCACGTCCATTTGCGCGACGGCACAATGCTGAACGCGGTGGCGCCCTACACGGCGCGGCAGTTCGCCCGGGCGATCGTCATGCCCAACCTCGACCCGCCAGTAACTAGCGTCGACGCGGCGCGGGCCTACCGGCAGCGGATCGCCGCGGCCGCCGGCGACGGCTTCACCCCGCTGATGACCTGCTATCTGACCGACGAGGCCGAGCCGGGCGAGATCGCCCGCGGCTTCGAGGCGGGCGTTTGGGCCGCGGCCAAGCTCTACCCGGCGAACGCGACCACCAACAGCGCGCTCGGGGTAACCGACGTGCGCAACCTGCGCCCGGCGCTCGAGCGGATGCAGGCGATTGGAATGCCGCTGCTGGTGCACGGCGAGGTGACCGACCCCGAGGTCGACATATTCGACCGCGAGGCGGTGTTCATCGAGAGGGTGCTGGAGCCGCTGACGAGCGACTTCCCGGCGCTCAGGATCGTGCTCGAGCATATCACCACCGCCGAGGCGGCGGACTTCGTCCGCGACGCGGGGCCCAACGTCGCGGCGACGGTGACCCCCCATCATCTGGCGATCAACCGCAACGCCTTGTTCGCCGGCGGCCTCAGGCCCCACGCCTACTGCCTGCCGGTCGCCAAGCGCGAGCGTCACCGCCGGGCGATCCGCGCGGCCGCGACCTCGGGCTCGTCCAAATATTTCCTCGGCACCGACAGCGCCCCGCATCCCCGCGGAGCCAAGGAAGGGCCTTGCGGCTGCGCGGGCATCTTCAACGCCCCGTTCGCGCTCGAAAGCTATGCGGCGGTGTTCGAGGAGGAGCAGGCGCTCGACCGCTTCGAGGGGTTCGCATCCGAGCACGGGCCGCGCTTCTACGGGCTGCCGCTCAACGAGGGGACGATCACGCTCGAGCGCGCAGATAGCGCCGTTCCGGACGAGATTGCCGGAATCGTGCCGTTCCAGGCAGGCGAAATCCTGCGCTGGCGGCTCGCGGATGGTTAATTCCGCTGCGTTGCAAACAGGGCCGAATCGGCGCACCCTCGCCGCGATTTGAGGGAGGGATTTGCGATGTATCTACTGGCGCTCATTGCCGCGCTCGCGGCGGCCGGCGACCGTGACGGCAAGACCATGGCGGTCGACGACTGGCACGCTCTGTCGATCTACGGGGTGGCCGGCGACGGCTCGGGCCCGACCTATCTGCAGGTGCACGCCGGCGACCTCGACGGCGACGGGCTGCCCGACGATGCGGTCGTCCGGCTGACCTGCGCCGCGGGCCAGCTCCAGGCCGCGCATTACAATGTGAAGAGCCCGCGCGATTCGGCGTCGGGGATGGCGAGCGGCAAGAGGATGCATAAGCCGATCACCGTCACCAAGGAATGGGACGCGGCGACCCCGCAGCTGATGAAGGTCAAGCCGACCTACAACATCAAGGAAGCCAAGGGCGCCAGGATGACGCCGGACGGCGGCGGCTGGACGTCGCTGGCCCTGGCGAATGCCGACGGCCTGTGCACGGCGAGCCAAGCGGCGGTCAAGGCGACCAAGACGCGGTCGAACATCCAGAACAATTGACGCGCGGCCGGCCGCGGCCGTCGGCGGCGGCTAGACGCAGTCGGGGTCGCCGCCGATTCCGCCGGTGCCGATGATGCCGCCGAAATGGCGCTCGATCGCGGCGTAGCATTCGCACGACCGCCGCCTGAGGCCGACCCGGTCGAGGACCTGGATCGCCCCCCGGCGGCTGCTGATCAGGCCCTCGTCCTGGAGGATCCGGGCGACCGCGTTGACGGTCGTCCGCTGCGCCCCGAGCAGCCCGGCGAGCGCCTCCTGGGTCAGCTCGATCCGGCTTCCGGCGCGATCCTGGGCGGTCAGCAGCCAGCGCGACGCGCGAGCCTCGATCGGGTGGAACGCGTTGCAGGCGACCGACTGCATCACCTGGCTGAGCAGATAATCGGAAAAGCGGCAGAACAGGTTGCGGATGTGGCCCGAGCGCATCTTCGCTTCCTCGAGCATGTCCATCGGGATCCGCAGCGCCGGCCCGGCGACGATCACCTCGGCGCGCGCGAAAGCGGGGGCGTGGCCGCAGCTGACGATTCCGCCGACCGCGCCTTCCTGGCCGATCGACGCGACCTCGACGGTGCGCCCGTCGCTGAGGTCGAGGCACAGCGAGACCATCGTCGGTCCGAACGGGAAGTAGCTGGTGACGACGTTCTGCCCGCAGGCATGGACGACCGAGCCGAGGTCGAGGTCGACGACCGACGAATAAGGCTCGAGCAGCGCCCGGGCCTCGGCCGGGAAGGTCGCCAGCAGCCGGTTGGCGGCAAACGCCTGGTCGGTCCGCTCCAGCTCGTCGGTGACTGCCAGGTCCATGTCCTCACCCTCCCCCAACGAGCGGCACGACTCTCGCCGAGTCGCCAAATTATCATGCGGGAGCCGCTTCGACCATGTGGCGGCGGCCGACCAGCAGGCAGTCGGCGACCAGGCGCAGCGGAGCGACGTCGACATGGCTCCGGCGCTCGTCGATCAGCTCGACGAAGCGGGCGTAGATGTCGGGATATTCGCCCGGGCTGTCCATCGCCCGGGTCGCGCCGTCGATCGAGAGGAGCGAGCCGCCGTTGTCGAGCCGCACCTCGAGCCCGTCGGCGGTGCGGATTCGGATCGTCCATTCCTCCCCTTCGGTCCGGCGCCAGTCGAGGCTGCACCTGAGCGGCCCGTCGGCGACCGCGCTGGCGAACTCGATCTCGGCCGCGATCGGGGTCTGCGCGTCCTCGGGAAAATGGAGCTCGGCGCCGCTCACGAACAGGGTGCCGGGGAAAATCCTGGTGGCGATCGAGAAGGCGTTGATGCCGGGGTCGAACACCCCGAAGCCGCCCGGCTCCCAGATCCAGCGCTGGCCCGGGTGCCACTTGCGCACATCCTCGTGCCACAGGATGTCCATCGCCGCGATGCGCTTGCCGGCGAGCGCCTCGGCGGCGGCGGCTACCGCCGGATTGTGCTGCGCGTGCCAGGTGGTGAACAGCGACACCCCGCGCCCCTCGGCGAGGCAGGCGAGATCCTCGATCTCGGTCAAGGTGACGGTCGGCGGCTTTTCGAGCAGCACGTGCAGGCCGCGCTCGACGCACTCGCGGGCGATCTCGTAGCGCACCGACGGCGGGGTGGTGATGGCGACGGCCTCCAGCCCCTCGACTTCGTCGAGCAACCGTCGCCAGTCGGTGAACTGCGGCGCGGGCCCAACGCCCGAGCGGCTTGAGGTCGCGGCGAGTTCCAGGCGCGGGTTGGCGGCGATCGAC
>DASTZO010000083.1:0-3253 GCA_035764265.1 Sphingomicrobium sp. | reverse complement strand
TCGAGCATGTTGACGAAGCCGGTGACGTTGACGTCGTGGCTGGTGAGCGGGTCGGCCAGCGAGCGCGGCACCGACCCGAGCGCCGCCTGGTGGAGGACGATCTCGACGTCGTTGACCGCCCGCGCGCAGGCGTCGCGGTCGCGGATGTCGGCCTCGATCAGCTGGAATCCCGACCAGCGCTCGTCGCCGACCGCCGCCCTCACCTCGTCGAGGTTGCCGCGGTGGCCGGTGGCGAAATTGTCGAGCCCGACGACCTGGCGGCCGGCGGTCAGCAGCGCCTCGACCAGGTTCGAGCCGATGAAACCGGCGGCGCCGGTCACCAGCCAGCGGCCGCCGATCGTGCTCAGGCTGCTGGAAAGGTCGTCCTGGAGGTCGGCTGGCATTCGGGCTGGGCTCGCTGGTAGTTGGAAGCCCTGCCCCCTTAGCGCCAGCCGGCGCCCGACCGGAAGTGCGTCAATGCAATCGCCGGATGGTTACGGCAGCCACCAGCCGTCGACGTTGCCCGGCGGCGAGTAGCGGCAGATCAAAAAATCCCACCGCGGCGTCGAATGGATCGCGCAGCCCACCCGCGTCGTCCCCTTCCAGATCAGCTGCGTATAGTGGGAGACGTCGGCCCAATTGCCAGTCCTGCTGACGTCGGGAAAGATGCCGGGACGGAAATGGCGCCGCTCGTCGACCCAGGTGCCGACCATCTGCTCGGGCGAAAAGGAGCCGCGGGTTCCCATCCACAGATTCTCGCGCTGGCCGGGCCGAATCGCGCGCGGCGAGTGCTGGAGGCGGCCGATCGACGCGAGCATCGGGCCGTAGGCCGCCGCCGAGGCCGCGAGTTGCGGGTCCCACTGCAGCGGCGCGACCCGGACCCGCACGCGCTCGACATTGTGCGCCGCGAGCAGGCGCTCGGCCGTGTCGGCACCGCGCGAGTAGAGCCGCGGCGCCGAATGGGCCGCCGTCGAATAGACCATAAGCGCCGCCACGGCGGCGCAGACCACGCGCTTCATTTCCTGAACTTGCTCCCACCCCACCGGCTTGGACGAACACGCCATCCCTAGCGTTCGAAGTGCTAACGGCAGCTGAATCGGCGCCGGTTTGCGGCAGGGCGTTGCGTCCGGACGCCGGGACGACGCGGTTTGCGAAACGCGTTCAAATCAGTGGCTTGGCTCGATACTGGTTAATTCATATTAAAAACATTGATTAATTTCATTCGGCCCGGTACCCCTAAGGCCGGAGACTGAGCGAAGCCGAAACCGCCCAACCTCGAGCAATGAAGGCGCGCCCATCCCGGGCGCGATTTGGTGGGGGGTTCAATGCCGAACATCCTGTGCAGCCTGTTGGGGCATCATCGTAGCCGGCGCCGCGCGCGGCCGTCGGTCGGCACCTGGCGAAGCAAGTGCCACTTGTGCGGCACCCGGATGCAGCGGATCGGCCCCGGCCGCTGGCTGCCGGTTTCCGAGCTGCCAGTGTTCCGATCGGGCGGCTTTGCAGGAATGCCCGCGGCCTCCGACTGAACGCCCGGGCGGGCATCCGCCCAGGCACGGCCTCACAATGAGTGCGCAAGCTGCTATTGCGCGCCAATGAGCGCGCAATCGCATCGGCCCGAGGAATCCGCGTGGTAGGCCCGGACGGCCGCGGATTCGCGGCGGACCTCGGGCAATTGTACCGGTTCCTCTCGCCGGCTCGCCGGCGGGACCTGTTTTCGGTGCTGCTGCTGATGCTGCTCGGCGCGCTCGCCGAGCTGGTCGCGATCGGCTCGGTGGTGCCGTTCCTGTCGCTGCTCGCCGGCGATTCCGCGCAGATCCATTTCCGCTGGCTGGCCGGCCTGTTCGAAGCGGCCGGAGCGGCCACGCGCGGCGAGCAACTGGTCGCGGCGAGCGTCCTGTTCATGGCCGCCGCGCTGGTCGCCGGAGCGCTCCGGCTGCAGCTCGCCTGGTCGACCCAGACCTTCGTCCTCAGCCTCGGCCACGAGCTCGCAGTGGAGATCCAGCGGCGCACTCTGGCGCAGCCCTATTCCTACCATGTCAGCCGCAATTCGAGCGAGATCGTCGCATCACTCGAAAAGGTCCGGGCGCTCGTGTTCGGGGTGCTCCTGCAGCTGATGCGGGCGGTGACCGCGGGCTTTATCGCACTCTTCATCATCGCAGCGCTGGTGCGCATCGACCCGTTCACCGCGGCGGTCGCGGCCGCCGCGTTCGGGCTGCTCTACGCGCTGGTCTCGGCCTTCACCCGCCGGCGGCTGGCCCGCAACTCGGCGGTGCTCGGCTCCGCTTACGAGCAGCGGGTGCAGATCATCCAGGAGAGCCTCGGCGGGATCCGCGACGTCATCATCGACGATTCTCAGGCCGTCTACCTCGAGGAATTCCGCAAGGTCGACGCCCGCCTGACCCGGGCGCAGGCGACCACGGCCTTCATCGGCACCGCGCCGCGGTTCGTGATCGAGGCCGCCGGGATGGTCCTCATCGCCGCGCTCGCGCTGGCGATCGCCGGCCGCGAGGGCGGGCTCGCCGGGGCGCTGCCGATCCTCGGCGCGGTCGCGCTCGGCGCCCAGCGCCTGCTGCCGCTGGTCCAGCAGCTCTACACCGCCTGGGCGAACCTTGCCGGGCAGCGCTCGATCACCGCCCAGGTGCTCGACCTGCTTGCGCTTCCGCTCGACGAACAGGCGAAGGATTCGCGGCCGGTCGAGCGGCTGGGGTTCGACAAGAGCATCGCGTTCGACCGGGTGGGCTTCACCTATCCGGGGCGCGCCCATCCGGCGCTCGAGGACGTCAGCCTGACCATCGAGCGCGGCTCGCGGGTCGCGCTGGTCGGCCCGACCGGCAGCGGCAAGAGCACGCTCGCCGACCTGCTGATGGGCCTGCTCGAGCCCGGCGCCGGGACGATTTCGATCGACGGGGTGCCGCTGACCCGGGCGAGCCGGCGCGCCTGGCAGCGCGGCATCGCCCACGTCCCGCAGTCGATCTTCCTCGCCGACTCCAGCATCGCCCGCAACATCGCCTTCGGGGTCCCGGAAGCGGACATCGATAGGGAGCGGGTCGCCGCAGCGGCCGCCGCGGCGCAGCTCGACGCCTTCATCGAATCGCTTCCCGGCGGCTACGACAGCCCGGTCGGCGAGCGCGGCGTCCGGCTGTCCGGCGGGCAGCGCCAGCGGCTCGGGATCGCCCGTGCGATCTACAAGGACGCGCCGGTGCTGGTGCTCGACGAGGCGACCAGCGCGCTCGACCAGGACACCGAGGCGGCGGTGATGGCGGCGCTCGACCGG
>DASTZO010000082.1:0-8263 GCA_035764265.1 Sphingomicrobium sp. | reverse complement strand
CGAGTGCCTCGGGCTTCGTCGAATGTTTCGGCAAGGACGAGACGCGCAACGCCCAGTTCGCGGCTCTCAACCCGACGATCCAGGGGCCGCAGAAGCGCACGTTCAAGTATGACAAGCTGCTTCCGAACGTCGGCGCGATCTATGACATAACCGACGAAGTGAGCGCCTTCGCGAGTTATTCGAAGGGGCTGTCGGTCCCCGGTACGGACAATCTGTACAACAGCTTCTTCTTCGCCCCGGACACCGAGCAGGCAAGACCCGACCCGGAGAAAACCGACAGCTTCGATCTCGGCGGGCGCTATCGGAGCGGCAAGATTCAGGCGCAATTGTCGGGCTGGTTCACCAAATACACCAACCGCATCGCGTCGGCCTATGATCCGGAACTCGACCGCAATGTGTTCCGGAACCTCGGCCGGGTCGACAAATATGGGATCGACGGCTCGATCGCCTATGAGCCGATCCGCGAGCTGACGCTCTACGCCTTCGGCTCCCGCAACCGAAGCAAGATCAAGGACAACATCCAGCTTGCCGGAGGCACCGGCTTCGACTGCGACACGTCCACCGCCCCGGAGGCCACTCTGCTGCGCAACTGCGCGTTCACCAAGGGCAATTACGAGTCCGGCGCGCCGAAATACACCTACGGCTTCTCGGCCCTCGGCCGCTTGCCGTTCGTCGATCTCGGAATCACCGCCAAGCGGACCGGGCCGCGATATGTCTACGACACCAACGTGCCGACTTTCCGCGGCGACGTCGACCCCGGAGCTCCCGGCGGCGTGCAGGAGATTTTCGGCGCGACGGCCCCGGCCTATTGGCTCGTCCACCTGGACAGCCGGTTCAAGCTGGATCGCCTCGGGATTCGCGGCACCTATCTCCAGGTCAACGTCTACAACCTGTTCGATAAATTCTATGTCGGAGGGTTCGGGGGCGGCCTTAGCCAATCGGTGAACACGACCACCGGCGTCTACGGCAACCCCGGGTTCGTCCAGATCGGCGCTCCGCGGACCATCTCAGCGACGCTCAACCTCGGGCTGTAACCAAACCGGCACGACGGGCGGCGCCTCCCTTCGCGGGGGGCGCCGCCCGGTCTGTCTCAGCCGATCGTTTGCAGGGCGCTCTCGAGGTCGGCCATCAGGTCGTCGGGGTCCTCAAGGCCGATGTGCAGCCGGACGATCGGCCCGGCGGGAGCGCTCGACGCGGTGCGCTTGGGGCGGGCCGGAACGGCGAGGCTCTCGAAGCCGCCCCAGCTGTAGCCGATCCCGAACAGGGTGAGGCTTTCGACGAACCGCATCGCCGCGGCCTCGTCGGCTTCCTTGAGGACGATCGTGAACAGGCCCGACGAGCCGGTGAAGTCGCGCTTCCAATAGTCGTGGCCGGGGCAACTCTTGAGCGCCGGGTGGAGCACCTGGGCGATCGGCGCCTGGTCCTGCAGCCAGCGGGCGATCTTGATCGCGCTTTCCTCGTGGCGCCGCAGCCTCACGCCCATGGTCCTGAGGCCGCGGGCGGCGAGATAGGCGTCGTCGGCGCCGACCGACTGCCCGTACAGCCGGGCCGTCTTGTTGAGCTTGTCCCAACGGCCCTCGGTCGCGGAGACCGAGCCCAGCATCACGTCGGAGTGGCCGGACACATATTTGGTGCAGGCGAGGATCGCCAGGTCGACGCCCTTGGCCAGCGCCTGGAAGAACAGCGGCGTTGCCCAGGTGTTGTCGAGCAGCGTGGCGATGCCGCGCTCGCGGGCGACGGCGCAGATCCCCGGCACGTCCTGGACCTCGAAGGTCAGCGAGCCGGGGCTTTCCATGAAGATCGCCCGGGTCGAGTCCGAGAGCATGGCCTCGATCTCGGCGGCGGTCGAGCGCGGGTCGTAGTAGCGCGTGGCGATGCCCTGGGGTTTGAGGGCCTGGTCGCAAAATGTGCGCGTCGGCAGATAGGCGCTGTCGACCATCAGCAGCTCGTCGCCCGGCTCGAGCACGCTGGCGAGGGCGAACGACACCGCCGCGGCGCCCGACGGGAACAGCCGGGTGCCGGCCGCGCCCGGCTCGAGCCCGGTCAGGGCCTCGGCCAGCGACCAGTGCGTCGGGGTGCCGTTGCGGCCGTAGCTCAGCGTGCCGTCGCGCGGCGGGTAGGCGGCCTCCATCGCCGCGACGTCCTCGAACAGCACCGTCGAGGTCCGCGACACCGGCACGTTGACCATGCCCTGCAGCCATTCGCCGCGGCGGCCGCCGTGGACGAGTTTGGTGTCGGGGCGCTGGGGCTTGTCGGTCATGGCGGCGTTCTACCGGCTGGCGTCGCAAACGGAAACTGCGCCTCCTAGAAGGCCGTTGACATCAAGCAGGGCGCCGGTTATTTCTGAAAATACAGAAAAGAGAGAACATGGTTCGTTTAACCCAGATTCCAGAAGCCGAGGCTTTTATCCTTCATTGGGGTGAGATGGGGACGAACTGGGGCGTTAATCGCTCGGTCGCGCAGATTCATGGGCTGCTTTATCTGTCGGACCGCCCGCTCCATGCCGAGGAGATCAGCGAGACGCTTACGCTCGCCCGGTCGAACGTGTCGACCGCGCTCAAGGAGCTACAGTCCTACGGCATTGTCCGCCGGACGCATGTTGCAGGCGACCGCCGCGATCACTTCGTCGCGGAGACGGATCTTTGGGAACTGTTGTTGCGCATCAGCGCGGAGCGCAAGCGCCGTGAAGTCGATCCGACGATCGCCCTGCTCGCCGAACTCAAGCAGCAAATCGATGCGCGGTCCGACGTACCGCAGCACATCCGCGAGCGGATTAGCCGGATGCACGAATTCATCAGCACTCTCACTAGTTGGTATGAGCAAGTGCGGAGACTTCCAAAGTCTACGCTCATCACCTTGATGAAGCTTGGCGCAAAGGTCGCCAGGTTCGTCCCGGGCGGAGACCGCAAAGCCCCTAACTGAGGAGACGCACAAGAGCCACACGACTGCGTTCGATTGTTTCGTAAGTTTCCGAAATTACTGAAGAGGAGGAACCGATGACTGAGCTTGCCTACGCGCTGTATCTCCTGATCTCGATCGCGATGACCGTATGGGTCGCGCACACCTTGTCGACCAGCGGTGAGGTTTTCCTGGTCCAATGCTTTGGCCAGAACGAACAGCTCGCCAAATCCACCAACCATCTGCTCGTCGTCGGCTTCTACCTGGTCAGCATCGGCTTCATCACGTTGACCCTGAGCTACGGAAGCGAGCCCGCGACATGGCCGCAGATGATCCGCTTCCTCAGTGGGAAAGTGGGCTTGGCCGTAATCGTGCTCGGCGGCATGCATTTCTTCAACATGCACGCGATCGCCCGCTTCGGGCGCAAGGTCTCCGATTGGCTCGTCGAGGGCCAGGCCTATCGCCCACAGGCGTGAAAGACCGGAGACGCAAAGAGCGGCGCGGCAATGACCCGCGCCGCTCTCTCTTCCGACCCAACGAAAGATGCGCCGGCGTCGTTGCGGCCGGCCCCTCCACCATCCAATCGGCGCCGGATGGTCCCCCTCCCCGTTCCGGGGAGGAGACTAACGCTTCGAGAACTGGAAGCTTCTGCGCGCTTTGGCCCGGCCGTACTTCTTGCGCTCGACGACGCGCGGGTCGCGGGTCAGGAAGCCGGCGCGCTTGACGGCGGTGCGCAGCGCGGGCTCGAAGCGGGTCAGAGCCTGGGCGATGCCGTGCTTGACCGCGCCCGCCTGGCCCGACAGCCCGCCGCCCTTGACGGTCGCGACGACGTCGTAGGCGCCGCGGCGGTCGGCGACCTCGAACGGCTGGTTGATCACCAGGCGCAGCGTCGGCCGCGCGAAATAGACCTCCTGCTCGCGCTCGTTGATGACGATCCGGCCCGATCCCGGCTTGATCCAGACCCGGGCGACGGCGTCCTTGCGGCGGCCGGTCGCATAAGCCCGGCCGAACTTGTCGAGCTGCTGCTCGCGAAGCGGCGCTTCCTCCTGCACCGGCGGCGGCGGAGCGGCGTCCTCGGCAGCCGCTTCGGGAGCGGCGGCTTCGGCGCCGGCCTCGGCCGAGGCCTCGGCGGCCTCGGGAGCTTCGACGATTTCGGGCTCGGGGCTGGTCAGCGCTCCCAAATCGGACAGGGTCTTCTTCTTGGCCATCTTAGGCGCCCACCTTGTTCTTGCGGCTCATGCCGGCGACGTCGAGGGTTGCGGGGTTCTGGCCGCCGTGCGGGTGCTCGGTGCCGGTGTAGAGGTGCAGCGAGCGCATCTGCTGGCGCCCCAGCGGGCCGCGCGGGATCATCCGCTCGACCGCTTTTTCGAGCACGCGCTCGGGGAAGCGGCCCTCGAGCACCTTGCCGGCGGTCACTTCCTTGATCCCGCCCGGGTAACCGGTGTGCTTGTAATAGGTCTTCTGCTCGAGCTTGCGGCCGGTGAACTTGACCTTGCCGGCGTTGATCACGACGACATGGTCGCCGCAGTCGATGTGCGGCGTGTAGCTGGCCTTGTGCTTGCCGCGCAGGATGTTGGCGATGATCGTCGCCAGCCGCCCGACCACCAGCCCCTCGGCGTCGATCAGATGCCATTTCTTGTCGACCTCGGCCGTCTTGAGCGACCTGGTGGTCTTCATCAGCGCCTTCATGGCGGTTGTGCCTCTCGCTAGAATAGGAAAAGCGGCACCTGCGAGCGCCGCCCTCGAGCGGGCTAATCGCGGCGGAAGGCGCGAAAGTCAAGCAAAACCGGGCGTTTCTTGGCGGGTATCATGTTACCTTGCAGTTCCGGGCGCTTATTTGATCTCCGTTGCCTGCGACCAGACCACCTGCCAGCGCCCGCCGGTCTTTCGGTAGACGTCGGTGTGCCAGTGCGGCAGCCGGGCCCGGGGCTGGCCCTGCAGAGTCACCTGGAGCTCGGATCGGTAGCGGATCGCCGCGATCGGCCCGGCCATGCGGACCTCGATCGGCCCGGGATCCCACGCCACATAGTCGAGATAGCCGCTCGACAGGGCCTGCATATACTGGTCCCGGCTTAACGCCCGACCCACCGGATTGACGAGCTGGAAATCGTCGGCATGAAGCGGCCGCGCGGCTTCGGCATCGCCGGCGACCAGAAGCTTGAGCCGCTGGCGCTCGACCGCCCGGACGGTTTCCTCGTCGCTCGCGGAAGACTCATCGCCCGGCCTGGGCTCATCCTTGGCGGAAGCGTCGCCGGCGGCGGGCTGTTGCGTGCACGACATCGTGACGCTTCCCGCCAGCACCAGAAGCGCGGCGGCGAAGGTGCGCGTACCGGGCCAGGCAAGGCGTGTGCGCGGCAAGGCAAGGGAAGCGGCCATGGATCCTCCTGATTTCGTGCGCCGGGTCACCCCACGCTGCCCTCGACCCATTCGGCATAACCGACGAGCAATTTGTCGATCGGCCACACCGCGACGCACGGGACGTCGTAGCTGTGCAGGGCGGCGATCCGGGCGACGAGTGCGTCGGCCTGGGCTCGCGTCGTCTTGAGGATCGCCGGGACTTCCTCGGCCGTCTCGAGCGCGCCCTGCCAGCGGTAGATCGAGCGGCAGGGGCCAAGGATATTGACGCAGGCGGTGAGGCGCTCCTCGACCATCTGGCGGCCGATGCGCTCGGCCTCCTCGGCATCGGCGAACACCGCGTAGACCGAGACGATGGTCATTGGACCGGCCTCGAGTTGCCAGCGTTCCCGACGATGTGAGCGCCCCAGACGGCGGCGGCGACCAGCAAAGCGGCGACCGCCTGGTGGAGCAGGGCGAAGCTGAGCGTGACTCCGGTCATGACCGTGCCGATGCCGAGCAGGATCTGGCTGCCGAATGCCGAGTGGATGGCGACCGAGGCGGCGCGGCTGCCGGCGGCGCGGGCCCGGCGCGCGAGCACCACCAGCGCGATCACCGCCACCCACGCCCACCAGCGGTGGATGAAGTGGACCAGGAACGGGTCGTGGGTGAGCGTGTGGGGAGCGCTGATCGACCAGTCGATGCCGTCGGGATACAGGCGGCCGTTCATGAGCGGCCAGGTGTTGGCCACCTGGCCAGCGTCGAGGCCGGCGACCCAGGCGCCAAACAGGATCTGCACGAACAGGATCGCGAGCGTCGCGGCGGACAGCAAGGTGAGCCGCGCGGGGCTGTCCCGGCCCCTCGCCGCGAGATTGCGCAGGTCGAGCGCGACCCAGATCAGGGCGGCCATGATCGCCAGCGCGAGCAGCAAATGCGCGGACAGGCGCAGGTGGCTGACGTCGGTGCGGTCGGCGAGTCCGGACAGGACCATGTACCAGCCGAGCACGCCCTGGCCGGCGCCGAGCGCGAGCAGGCCGGCGAGCTTCCAGCCGTAGCCGGCCGGGATCGCCCGCCGGACCGCGAACCAGGCGAGCGGCAGGGCGAAGGCGAGGCCGATGACCCGGCCCAGCAGGCGGTGCAGCCATTCCCAGAAATAGATGCGCTGGAAGGCCGCCAGGTCCATGCCCGCCGGGCCGTTGATCTCGCGGTATTCGGCGGTGCCCTTGTAGAGCTCGAACGCGCGGGCCCAGTCGGAATCGCTCAGCGGCGGGACGGCGCCGCTGACCGGGCGCCATTCGGTGATCGACAGGCCGCTTTCGGTCAGCCGGGTGATGCCGCCGACGACGACCATCGCGAAAACCAGCGCGGCGACGAAGAACAGCCAGCTCGACAGCGCGCGCGGCGGCAGCCGCGGCCGGCGGCGGGGCGGCGACAGCTCGGTCGGAAGCGCGGAGTCCATTCGGCCGCGCCTATGCGCCGGGCGCGCGAGCTTCGGCAATATGCGGCGGCCAAGCGGTGCGGAATCTTCGGTGATGTGATATTGTAACTTCACGAGCGCCGCGATATATGTCGGTGGTGATGGCCCATACGCTCATCTACACCCCGCCGTTCGAGCGGCTCGACCGGATGGCGATCACTTTGTCTGGGCTGTGCATGGTGCATTGCCTGGCGACCGCGGTGGCGCTCGGCCTGCTGGCCTCGGCCGGCGGGCTGCTCGGAGCGGCGTGGATCCACGAGGTCGGTCTGAGCCTGGCGATGATGCTCGGAGCGCTCGCTCTCGGCCGCGGGGTCGCCGACCACGGCTTCGTGATGCCGAGCGCGGTCGGCGGGCTCGGCCTGGGCGTCATGGCCGGGGCGCTGACCCTGCCGCACGACGGCAGCGAGGCGATGTTCACGGTGATCGGAGTCGCGGTCCTGGCGCTCGGCCACCAGCTCAACCGAATCGCCGCGAACTAGTTGCCGCAAGGGCGGCCGAGGCCTATCTGCAGTCTGTGGCGCGGCACGATCATCAAATGCACCAGGGCGAGTCGCTGAAATCGGCGGCGCGCCAGCGGCTGACTGGGCAGGGCGAGCAGTGGACCGAGATGCGCGCCGCGGTGTTCGACGCGCTCGCCGGCTTCGAGCGCCCGGCATCCGCCTACGACATCGCCGAGGCGGTCTCGAAAGCCGAAGGACGGCGCGTCGCCGCCAACAGCGTCTACCGGATCCTCGACCTGTTCGTCGGCGCCAACCTGGCCCGGCGGGTCGAGAGCGCCAACGCTTATGTCGCCAACGCCCACCCCGACTGCCTGCACGACTGCATCTTCCTGATCTGCGATAGCTGCGGCCAGACCGTCCACATCGACGACGACAGCCTGTCGGGCGGAGTGCGCGCGGCCGCCAAGACCGCCGGCTTCACCGCCCCGCGCCCGGTGATCGAGGTCCGCGGCACGTGTCGCGAGTGTGAGGAATAGGGCGGGGACTGCGGCGACTAGAAATTCCTGAGCAATTCCTGAGCAATCGCTGAAAACGTCCGCTTCGGGCCGCGAACAGCGGCCACGTTGGTGACATCGCCGCGGCTTGCGGATAAGCCGCCGCCCATGACCGACCGCCCCAGTGACCGTCCGCATACGCCGCTGCTCGACACCATCGCCTCGCCCGCCGACATAAGGGCGCTGGCGAAATCGCAATTGCCGCAGCTCGCCGACGAGCTCCGCCAGGAAGTGATCTCGGCGGTGTCGGTGACCGGCGGGCATTTGGGCGCCGGGCTCGGGGTGGTCGAGCTGACGGTCGCCATCCACTACGTGTTCGACACGCCGCATGACAAACTGATCTGGGACGTCGGCCACCAGGCCTATCCGCACAAGATCCTGACCGGGCGACGCGACCGGATCCGGACGCTCCGCGCCGGGGGCGGGCTCTCGGGCTTCACCCGGCGGGCGGAGAGCGACTACGACGCCTTCGGCACCGCGCATTCCTCGACCTCGATCTCGGCGGGCCTGGGCTTCGCGGTGGCGCGCGACCTCGGCGCGCCGGGCGTCGGCGAGGTGGT
>DASTZO010000081.1:0-4826 GCA_035764265.1 Sphingomicrobium sp. | reverse complement strand
CGGCGATTTCCTCGGACAGGTTGCGCGAGGTCGCCGACAGCACCCGGACGTCGACCTTGACCGGCCGCTGCCCGCCGACCCGGTGATAGCTCTGGTCGGTCAGCACGCGCAGGATCTTGCCCTGGGTGGTGTGCGGCATGTCGGCGATCTCGTCGAGGAACAGGGTGCCGCCGTGCGCCTGCTCGAGCAGCCCCGGCCGAGCCTCGCCATCGACCTCGGAGCCGAACAATTCCTCCTCGACGCGGTCGGGGCTCATCATCGCGGCGGAAAGGACGATGAACGGCGCCTTGGCGCGCGGGCTCCACTGGTGGATCATCCGCGCCGCGATCTCCTTGCCGACCCCGCCGGGCCCGGTGATCAGAACCCGGCTGCCGGTCGGCGCGACGCGCTTCAAAGTGGCCCGGACGGTGTTGATCGCCACCGAGCTGCCGTTCAACTGCTCGTCCTGGCCGATCTGCCTGCGCAGCGCGACATTCTCGCGCTTCAGCCGGTCGGTCTCGGTCGCCCGGTCGACGAGATAGACCAGCCGCTCGGCCTCGAACGGCTTCTCGATGAAGTCGATCGCCCCCTCGCGGACCGCGGCGACCGCGGTGTCGAGGTTGCCGTGGCCGGAAATCAGCAGCACCGGCAGGCTCGCGTCGCGGCGCTTGATCTCCTGGAGCAATTGCAGGCCGTCGAGCCGCGAGCCCTGCAGCCAGACGTCGAGCAGCACCATCGAGGGCCGGCGCTCGTCGATCGCGTCCAATGCCGCGGTGCTGTCGGCCGCGGCCCGGACCGCATAGCCCTCGTCCTCGAGCACCCCGCTGACCAGCTCGCGGATGTCCGCCTCGTCGTCGACCACCAGAACTTCAAGCGCCATCAGTCGATTTCCTCCGCTTCGTCGTCGTCATCCCCGGGATCGCCGCCCCCGCCGCTCTCGCCGCCTTCCGGCGCGGCCTCCGAGGCGAGCTTCGCCAGCCGCTCGGAATCGAAGGCGATCCGGACGTGGGTCCCTCCCCCCGGGCGGTCGAGGAAGGCGATCTCGCCGCGATGCTCCTCGACGATCTTCTTGACGATCGCGAGCCCCAGGCCGGTGCCGCGGACCCGCGTCGTCATGTAGGGCTCGGTCAGCCGCTCGCGGTCCTCGGGAAGCCCGATGCCGGTGTCGAGCACGTCGATGACCAACTGCTCGCCCTCGCTCTTGAGGCGCAGCTCGACGCGGTCGCCGGCGAGGCTGTGCTCGCCGCGATTGCGCCTGGTCTCAATGGCTTCCACCGCGTTCTTGACGACGTTCGTGAGCGCCTGCGCGAGCTGGCGGCGGTCGCAGACCATCGGCAACGTGCCGTCGGGCGGGTCGATGGTGAAGGTGATCCCGGGATGGGCGACCTCGTGCAGGAACAAGGCCTGGCGGGCGATCTCGTGAATGTTCTCCTCGCGGAACGCGGGCTTGGGCATGCGCGCGAAGTTGGAGAATTCGTCCACCATCCGGCGCAAGTCGCCGACCTGGCGGACGATGGTCCCGGTCAACCGCTCGAACGTCTCCTGGTCGGACTGGATGTCCTTGCCGAAGCGCCGCTGCAGCCGCTCGGCGGCGAGCTGGATTGGGGTCAGCGGGTTCTTGATCTCGTGGGCGATCCGGCGCGCGATGTCCGACCAGGCGGCCCGGCGCTGGTCGGCGAGCTGGTCGGTGATGTCGTCGAAGGTCAGCACCGCGCCGTCCTGGTAGCGCACCCGCTTGACGGCGAGCGTCCGCTGGCCGGCGCCGACCTCCACCTGGACGTCGGCTTCCGGCTGGTCGCCGTGCATGAACTCGTCGAGGTCGGGGGAGAGCCTCGACAGGTCGGTGCCCTCGAGCTTGCGGCGGCCGCGCGGCAGGAGCGCCTCGGCCGAGCGGTTGATCAGCAGGATGCGGTTGTCGGAATCGACCGCGATGACCCCCGCGGTGACGCTCGACAGCACCGCCTCGATGAACGCCCGCCGGGTCTCGAGCTGGGCGTTGGCCGCCTTCAGCGCGCCGGTCTGCTCGTCGAGCCGGCCGGTCATCCGGTTGAACGCCGTCGCCAGGGTCTGGATCTCGTCCTCGGTGTTGGCCACCGGGACACGGGCGGTGAAGTCGCCTTCCTCGATCCGGCCGGCGGCGGCGACCAGCTGGCCGACCGGGCGCACCATCCGGTCGGCGAGCTTGAGGGCGGTGAATATGGCCAGGCCGACGATGATCAGCGCCCCGAACAGCAAGGCGGCGTTGAACCGCAGCTGGTTGGTGCGCGATCGCGACAGCAAGGCGCGATAGTCGCGAAGCACCTCGTTGGCGCGGCTGATCTGCTCTTGGAACCGCGGCTCGAACACCCGCGCCGCGTAGAGGTAGGTGTCGGGCCCGTAGTCGAGGCGGGTCAGC
The DNA here is from genome assembly GCA_035764265.1 of Sphingomicrobium sp. Taxonomy (GTDB): domain Bacteria; phylum Pseudomonadota; class Alphaproteobacteria; order Sphingomonadales; family Sphingomonadaceae; genus Sphingomicrobium. The sequence continues at coordinate 2,452 of DASTZO010000081.1, read as the reverse complement.
GCGCCGATCCGGTCCGAGGAGTTGATCGCGACGCTTTCCCTGCTCCGGAGCTCGGCGATCTTGTCCGGAGTGATCACCTGCTCGAGCGGCCGGTCGTAGGGATTGACCAGCGCCAGGGCGCGAATCTGCCGGTCGGCGCCGTAGGTGAAGATGATCGCTTCCGACAGGTTGCGGGCGAGCACCTGGTTGCGCCCGAACGCCTCGGCGAAGCGCGGGTCGTCGATCGCGATGACCCGCAAATAGCCGGCGAGGTCGCCGCTCATGGTGACCGTCTCGCGAGTCACCCGCTCGACTTCCGCGTCGAAGGTCGAGCGGGCGACCTGGACGGTGTTCTCGAGCATTCCGCGGGCGCGGTCGGAGAACCAGAATTCCAGGCCGCTCTGGAAGAGCAGCGAGGCGAAGATCGCGACCAGCACGGTGGGAACCGCGGCGATCACCGAGAACAGAGCGACGAGGCGGGTGTGCAGCCGGCCGCTGCCGAGCCCTCCCCTCGCCGCCCGGGCCATCGCCACCTTGCGAGAATAGAGCACCATCAAAGCGATCGCCGGGATGAGGTTGGCGACCAGCAGAAGCGCGATCAGCGGCGGCGACAGCAGGGTGCCGGGCTCGGCGCCGCGGCTCAGCACCCAGCCGCTGAACGCGGCGATGACGACCAGCGCGGCGCCGATACCAAGCGCCGCATATTCGTAGAAGCGCCCGCTCGCCCGCTCCCGTGCCAGCCAGTTCGCCTTCGAAGTGAGCGCCGATTCGGCGGCCCGCGCGTCCATCACTGTGGCTCTAGCACGGTCGCGTTGCATGAAAAACACAGTCGCGCGAAATTGACGCCTTTTTATCGCTCAGGCGGCCGAGCGGGCGAGCCAGGGCGCATAGAATTGGCGCAGCATCGCGGCGACCACGGCCGGATCGTCCTGGCTGTTGACCCGGTTGCGCAGCTCGGCCGAGCCGGGCAGCCCCTTGGTGTACCAGCCGATATGCTTGCGGGCGAGGTTGACCCCGGTCTGCCGCCCGTACAGCGACAGCATGTCGTCATATTGCTCGAGCATGGTGGCGAGCTGCTCGTCGAGCGACGGGTCGGGCCGCGAGCCGCCGTCGCGCAGCGCCGGGATCATCTGGCCCAGCAGCCACGGCCGGCCATAGGCGCCGCGGCCGACCATCACGCCGTCGGCGCCCGATTGCTCCAGCGCCTCGCGGGCGTCGTCGACCGAGCAGATGTCGCCGTTGACGATCACCGGCACCGACACCGCCTGCTTGACCCGGGCGACGAAGGCCCAGTCGGCGTGCCCCTTGTACAGCTGGCAGCGGGTGCGGCCGTGGACGGTGATCATCTTCACGCCGAGGTCCTCGGCGATCCGCGCCAGCTCGGGCGCGTTGCGGGTCGCATCGTCCCAGCCGGTGCGCATCTTCAGGGTCACCGGCACCGTCACCGCCTTGACCGTCGCGGCGATGATCGCCGCGGCCAGCGGCAGGTCGCGCATCAGCGCCGAGCCGGCGTCGCCGTTGACCACCTTCTTGACCGGGCAGCCCATGTTGATGTCGATGATCGCCGCCCCGCGCTGCTCGTTGAGTCGGGCCGCCTCGGCCATCACCTCGGGCTCGCAGCCGGCGAGCTGCAGCGACACCGGCTCCTCCGACGGGTCCCACAGCGATTTCTGAAGCGACTGGCGGGTCTCGCGGATCATCGCCTGGCTGGCGATCATCTCGCTGACCGTGAGCCCGGCGCCGTAGCGCTTGACGACGCGCCGGAACGGCAGGTCGGTGACGCCCGTCATCGGCGCCAGGATGACCGGCGCGTCGATCCGGAGCGGGCCGACCGAGATTGGGCCGACGGAGATGGGCTTGGCGAGGCTCATGGGAAGGCGCGCCTTTACAGGAGCGGCCATACGGGGGCAAGGCGCGGGCCCGATGACCGTAACCGCACTGATCGTCGCCGCCGGCAGCGGCCAGCGCCTCGGCGGCGGCGTTCCCAAGCAGTACCGCTTGCTCGGCGGCAAGCCGGTGCTGCGCCGGGCGGTGGAGGCCTTTGCCGGCCACCCGCTGGTCGACGCGGTGCGGGTCGTGATCGGCCGCGGCCAGGACGAGCTGGCCCGAGCGGCGCTCGCCGGCCTCGACGTCGGGCAGCCGGTCCATGGCGGCGAGCAGCGCGCGGATTCGGTCCGCGCCGGCCTTGCCGCGAGCGAAAGCGGCCAGGTTCTGGTCCACGACGCGGCGCGGCCTTTCTGCCCGCCGCACGTAATCGACCGGCTGATCGCCGCGCTCGCCAGCCACGACGGCGCCGCGCCGGTGCTGGCCGTCGGCGATACGCTGGCCCGCGCCGGGGAGCTGCTCGGCGAGCCGATCGACCGCTCGGGCGCGGTGCGCGTCCAGACCCCGCAGGCGTTCGAGCTGGGCGCCCTGCGCAGCGCCTACGAGCGCTGGACCGGCGAGCCGCCGACCGACGAGACCAGCGTCGCCC
>DASTZO010000080.1:0-5122 GCA_035764265.1 Sphingomicrobium sp. | reverse complement strand
GGGCGATCACGAATTCCACCAGCGCCAGCTCGAAGCTCGCCCCCGGCGCCATGAACGCGCTCAAACCGAGGCAAACGGCAAAACCGCCGAGCACGAAGTTGAACACATGGCCGCTGCGATAGGTCTGGGCGAAATAGCCGGCCAGCTGGTCGCTCCAGCTGTAGGCGCTTTCTAGAAGGTCGAGCGAGGCAGTGTCCGAATGGCGGTTGAGCCAGGCTTCGCGATAGCGGCGCCACTCCTCGGCGGTTTGCGCCATGCAGTTGGACTCGCGGATCTGCGACGGCTTGAAGCGCGCGACCCCGGCCGCCGCCAACATCAGCGGATATTCGATTCGCGCCCGAATCCGGCGCAACCGCTCGGTCGCGAAGCGGCGTAGGAAATCGCGCTCCTGGGGATCGACGGGCGGGAGCAGATAGGCCGTGAGCATCAGCTCGACATGGGCTTTGTCGAACGGCCGCTGGGCCATTTCGTCGGGGCGCTGCGTCACGACCAACGGATCGAACGCCGCCCACAGCAGCCGCGGCGAATTCTTGCCGTCGATCGGCAAGTGAATGACCGGAGTGCCTTGGGCAATCGCCAGCTGAACGACCTCGGCGGTGCCGCCGCGGCCGCGCGCCTCCAGTCCGTCCCACACGGCGACCAGGACATCGCAATGGGCGACCGTCGCCCGTCCGGCCATGACATAGGCCTCCATCGCGCGATCCCGGGTTCCCGGCAGCTCGAGGACGGAGGCGGCCTTGCCGACCAGGTCGTCGAACCGCGATTCGGCGCCGCCGTTGATCAGGTCGCGGCGATAGTCGTTGAGGGTGAACGGAAGCACCGCGTGGAGCGAGAAACCGAGCTCGAGCGCGACTCCGGCGGCGATCTGGTCGGCGCCGTGGGCGAGCGGCGAGACGAACAGCAGGCGCGTCGGGTCCGCCGCGAAACAGTCCTCGGCGCCGGCTCGAACCGTGGCCGCGCACTCCGTCAGCTGGCGGAGCGCGTCGCGAATGAAGCCCGGCAGCCGCGGCAGGAACTCGGGCGGCAGCGCATCCTGGCGGTGCCCGGTAACCCCGACGCAGAGCGTGAACGGCACGCGCGGCGGGCGCGTGCCGTTCGGCGCAGCCAACCGCAGCTCAAGCGCTGATATGGCGGTCTCCGCAGCTCATTCCGTGCCTGAGGCCGTGAGCCGACACACTATGTTGACCCGCCATTCTCGATGATCGGATCGCAGACCGGTGCGGCGCCATCGTCTTCGACAAAATTGAGCTGATAGCGAAGCATTTTTGAAGGACCGCTGTTCTTGTCGAAGATCGTCAGGCTGCCGCGGCTGCACTCAAGTACTTCGATCTGACTGTCGATGCCGCTTGATGGACATGTTGCGACATTGTCATGGACGAATATCGGATATCCGCAGTTAAAGCGCAGACCGCGGCCCTTGAGGACGTGATCCGGATCGAGGTCGAACTTGATTTCGTGGCCGCCGGAGTCACGGTCGAGCTTCAGCTTGGACTCATCGGGTTTCTTCCCGTTGAGCTCCCAGTCGACCGAATTGCCGTTCGCCGCAGCCTTCACTTTGATCGTGTGCTGAGTGATCTCAGGTTGCTGCTTCGGGCTGCCCATCGCTGGCTTGGATACCGCCGGGGTGCATCCCGGCTCGACTTCTTTGGCATCGCCTTCTTTGGCATCGCCTTCTTTCGTGTCGCTCATGTTCGTTCCTCCTCTTTGATCGCCGCAAGATATTGCGGGTGACGGTACCCGATGGCGGCGAGTGATGAAATCAGTTGTTGCGCGGCGGCCCGATTGCCAATGCGCAGTTGAAGAGTTGCAACTTCGGCCTTGTCGCTCGGCCTGAGCTCAATCGACGGCGGCATCGACTGGAGCGCCTGTCGCGCCAACGCCACGGCCTGGTCGCGACGTCCCAGGGCTTGGAGCGCGTTGCTCCCGACCGACAATGAGCGCATGGCCAGCAAGCCTCGGTCGATCGGCTTGGGGGAGCGCCGGGCCGCCGGGAGCGCCTGGCGCGCGAGCCACAGCGCTTCGGCCGGCGCACCCTGGCGCAGGGCCAGGCGCGCGCGCGAGGTGAGGCAGACAACGCGCTTGGTCGTGTTCCAGTCCGTCACGCTGGCGTTGCGCTGGGCGAGCCGATCGACAATGTCGCAGGCGGATCGGATGGTGCTGGCCGCTTCGGCGATTTGACCTGCTGCCAGCTGCAGATCGGCAAGATCGAACCTGCCACTGACATTTGCCTGCAGCCATTCGGTGTTATCCGGCTCGACCCGGAATAAGGTATCGGAAAGGGCAACCCCCGCGAGCGATTCCTTGATCCCGCCCGAGAGATCTCCGCGCGTGGCAAGCAGTCGCCCGATCGACCGGTGAGTGGTCATCGCGTCCCGATGAAGCTGCATGTCGCGCGGGTCGGTCTTTTGAAGCTCGGCAATCTGTTGTAGCTGCCGTTCGCGCGTGGCGAGCGCCTGCTCGAGCTCGCCGGCATATTCGCGAGCATCAGCCAACCAGGCAAGCGCCTTGATCACCTGCTTTTGATATTCGAGGTTGCGCGGCTCCGCTGCCGCCAGCGTCTCCGCAGCGCGCGCCGACGCCTGGTATGTAACGGCCGCCTCACGAAAGCGGCGTTGATCCATCAACACGGTGCCAAGGTTTGTGATGGCGGAGATTACTTCGCGCCGATAGTCATTGTTCTCAGGCGCGAGCGCGACCATCCGCTCGGCCAGGCGCCGGTATTCGCGAAAGCGGGCTGCGGCTTCGTCAGGCCGGCCACGCTGCCAGGCGAGATAACCTACCCAGAAGACATTCTGCGCATGGTCGTACAGCCGCTGCGGATCGTCGGGGTACCGGCGGGCAGCTTCGCCCGTGCTTGCAAAAGCCTCACGGTAGCGTCTTTCGGCACCTTCGAGATTCCCTCTGGTAAAGGCGATTTCCCCGATGAGCGTGAGTGCGCGTGCGCGTTGCGCAAGGGCCTCGTCGGATAGCTCGGATTTATCCTGCTTCTCAAAGTATCCGAGCGCTCGGCTGCCGACGGCGTCCAGCGTGTCGAGGCGGCCCAATGGCTCGAGCTTCTCCCTGAGGTCGCCGAGCATGAAGCCGACCAGCCCTTCGGCCTCGCGCCGCTGGTCGCGGGCCTCGTCGCGGGAGTCGAAGGCGAACACGGCGAGGCCGCTGGTGACCGCCATCCCGGCGAGCGAGGCTGCGGCGACGATCGCCAGGCGGCGCTGGCGGCGCTGGGTTTCGCGCTGGACGAGATCGTCGAGCCCGACTCCGAGCATTCCCGAGACCAGCTTGAGCAGTCCGAGCCGCTTGCCGTCGCCGTCCTCGCGAAGGTCGGCCGCGAGCGGCTCGGCGCGCTTGCTCGTCGGCCGTCCGCGGCGGTCATATTTCTGGCGCAGCGCCGGCGGCAGGCATTCCTCCGCCTCGCGTCCTGGAACGTCGCTCGCGAACGGCTCGCCGGCGACGATCGCCGCCAGCACGCAGCCGTCCGGGCGGTGCCGCTTGAACATGTCGATCTCGGCATTGACCCAGCGCGATGCCGCCGCGGCGGGCGAGCACAGCACGATCAGGAACCGCGACGAGTCGAGCGCGTCGCGGATTCCGGCGGCGAGGTTGTCGGACGCGGGCAGCTCGTGCCGGTCGCGGAAGATCGGCGTCAGGCGTTTGGGAATGGCGCCGTTGTGGGTCATCCTGCCGGCCAGGGACGAGGGCGTTCGAAACTTCTCGAGAGCGTCGTGGAGCCAGCCCGCGACCGCTTCGTCGGCGTGGCTGTAGCTCAGGAACGCGCAATATCTGAGCGGCCGGACGCCGACGGTGCGCGAGTCGGGCTCGGCCCCTCGAGCCCGTTCCCAATCCTGCAGTCGGGCAAGCTTCGGCATCTTGCCACCCCCACGCGTGCACCGCGGTTTATCAGAATTTAACCGCGGGCACCAACCTCGCTAGGCTTCGGCCCGCCTATTTTCAATAACTTGCACTTCGCGAGCGCGCCTGCCCTCGGTTCGTCACGGGAGCGGAGCGGCGGTTACATCGCTGTCACTTGAAGCGGCGCGGGCGCTCGCCATTATTGACGCCATGATCGACATCCGCCCGTTCGCCTCGCTCGGCCACGCCGACCATGGCTGGCTCGACGCCCGCCACCATTTCTCGTTCGCCGGTTATTACGACCCGAAGCGCATGGGCTGGGGCCGGATTCGGGTCTGGAACGACGACCGGATCGCCGCCAGATCCGGCTTCCCCCCGCATCCCCACCGCGACATGGAGATCGTCACCTACGTCCGCAGCGGCGCGATCACCCACCAGGATTCAATGGGCAACACGGGCCGCACGGCGGCCGGCGACGTCCAGGTGATGAGCGCCGGCACCGGCGTCACCCACGCCGAGTATAACCTCGAGGACGAGGAGACGACCCTGTTCCAGATCTGGATCGAGACCGACCGCCCGGGAGCCGAGCCGGGGTGGGGCGCGAAGCCGTTCCCAAAGGACGCCCGCGACGGCCGCTTCCAGCTGCTCGCGAGCGGCGCGGCCGAGGACGGGGCGCTGGCCATCAACGCCGACGCCCGGGTCCTCGGGGCGACCGTCAGGGCCGGCGAGTCGGTCGAGATCGACGCGTCGCCCGAGCGGCACCTGTACCTGGTCCCGAGCGGCAGGGTGCGGGTCAACGGAGTGCCCGCCCGGCCGCGCGACGGCATTGCGATCATCGGCGAGGATAGGCTGCGGATCGAGGCCGACGACGATGCCGAGCTGGTGCTGGTCGACGCCCGTTAATCCACGCCATGCTTGAAGACGCGCCGATTGCGCGCCATGAGTTGGCGGCGCGCGCCGGAAGGCTGTGCGACTCACTCGCAACGAACGGGACGACATGAGGGCAGGCTCGCGCTTCATTGCGGCATTGGCGGCTGCGCTCGCGTTCGCCGCCGTGCCGGCGCTCGCGCAGGACAGCAGCGCGCCGGCCACCAATGCGCCCGCCGAAACCATCGGGCCGAGCGAGCTGCAGGACTTTTCGCTCAACGGCACCGTGACTCGCCCGGCACCGGCCCCGCCTGCACGCACGGCGCCGGCACCGCGGCCGACTGTGCAGCGGACGGCTCCGGCACCGGAAACCCGCGCTGCGCCGGCGCCGGACCGGCCGAGGGCGTCA
>DASTZO010000079.1:0-5760 GCA_035764265.1 Sphingomicrobium sp. | reverse complement strand
AAGCGCTGAGCGCGGTCCGCGGCGCCCTGGAAAACGTGGCGGCGTGATGACGAAATCGCCGCAGAGCATCGAGGAAAATTCGGAAGAAGTGGCCGGTTACGTCTATCAAGAGCCACTTATTATTCGAATGATTTCGATCGTCGGGTGGCTACTCGGATGGGCAACATACTGGCTCGCTCGCTGGGGCTTTAGCGAGAAAGCTGAAGCGCTCATCGACGATGCAATCGTGATGCGTCGGGCGAACCCCGGAGCTATTCGTGCAATTGGTTACCTGAATGGCCTGTGTGGCTTACCTGCAATTCGCCGGGGCAGACTCATTATCCATGGGAAGATCCACGAGACCGGACCGTTCGCAAACAAGGGCTTCTTCGCGACCTACGACGTTGCTGCCCCAAACAAAGCACGCGCACTTGCTCTGATCAAGCGCTTCGAATGGGATGCAATTCCTGAGTCCCTCGAGGTCGAAGAAGGCGAGCTCGAATACCCCGATCCGGGCGCGGAGGGGGTGCTATGGGTGGCACCAGGTAGAAGCTTCTACAGCGAGGTCTGAGGTCCCGCATCCCTCAGTCTCCGCCGCCCGAGCCGCGGCTCTTCCTCCAGCTCGGCCTCCTCCTTGATCTCGGCCTGGAGCTGGGCCCGTTTCTCGTGGATCGAGGCGATCACCGGGCCCATCGCCACGCCAAGGTCGACCAGCGCCGCTTCCGACAGCTGCAGCGACGCCTCGAGCGTCTCGGGCACGGCGTCGGTCACGCCCGCCTTGTAGAGCTCGGCCGCATGCGCGGGGTCGCGGGCGCGGGCGACGATGGGAAGGTCGGGGAAGGCGCTCCGGATGCGCCGCGCCAGCCGCTTGGCGAGCACCGGATTGTCCATGGTCAGGATGAAGGCGGCGGGGTAGCTCGGCCGCAGCCGGTCGATCAGCTCGGGGTGGGCGACGTCGCCGAACACCACCGGCAATTGCTCGCGCCGGGCCGAGGCGACGCAATCGACGTCCGAATCCACCGCCACATAGGGCTTGGCGTGCGCGTCGAGCATCTCGCCGACCATCCGGCCCACGCGTCCGAAACCGAGGATCACGACCTTGGGCGTGTCGCCTTCCTCGAGCGCCCCCGTCAGCTCCGACCTGGTCTGCGAGTCGACCCCGCGCCCGGCGAGGCGCCCGAGCCCGGCGAGCAGCGGGGTGATGGTCAGCCCGATCGCGGTGACGATCTGCCAGAAGGCCGCGGTCTGCGGCTGGATGAGTTGCGCTGCGGCCGCCGCCGACAGGACGATCAGGGTCGTTTCCGACGGCGAGGCCATCAGCACGCCGGTTTCCGCGGCGACCGAGGTCCGGGCGCCCTCGATCCGCAGCAGCGCCGCGGTGACCGCCGCCTTGACGGCCAGTACCCCGATCACGGCGAGGCCAATGTCCTGCCAATTGGCCGCGACCAGGCGCAGGTCGACGCTCATCCCGACGGTGATCAGGAAGATGCCGAGCCCAAGCCCGCGGAACGGCGCGGTCATCACCTCGACCTCGCCGCGATACTCGGTCTCCGCGATGACGATTCCGGCGAGCAGCGCCCCCAGGATCGGCGAGAAGCCGATCGCCGCGGTGGCCAGGCTGGCGACGATCACCACCAGCAGGCAGGCGGCTAGGAACAGCTCGGGGCTCTTGGTCCGCGCCGCCTGGGCGAACAGGGGCGGCAGCAGCAGCCGGCCGGCGAACAGCATCGCGACCGCGGCCGCTCCGCCGAGCAGCATCGTCGTCAGCAAGTCGCCGAACCCGTTGCCGGCTGCGTAGGGCGCCATCGCCCCCAATGCGAACACGATCGGGACGATGGCGAGGTCCTCGAACAGCAGCATCGCCAGCGCCGAGCGGCCGACCGGGCTGTGGGTGCCGACCAGCGGCAGAACGATCGCGGTCGACGAGAGCGCCAGCGCCAGCCCGAGGCCGATCGCCCCGGCGAGGCCCTGGCCGATCAGGTGCAGCCCGAGCGCGATGATCGCGGCGGACACGAGCAGCTCGGCGGCGCCGACCACGAACACCAGCCGGCGCATCGACCACAAGCGGCGGAACGACAGCTCGAGCCCGATCGAGAACAATACCAGGATCACGCCCAGCTCGGCGAACGGCCGGATCGCCTCCGGGTTGGAGATGGTCACGTAGTGGAGCCACGGATAGCGGCCGGTCATCGCCCCGAGCCCCGCCGGCCCGACCACCAGCCCGATCAGGAGGAAGCCGATCACCGGCGTGATCCGGATCCGCGCGAAAGCCGGGATGACCAGCCCGGCGGCGCCGAGGATGACCAAGGCGTCGCTGAGGCCGGAGGTCTGGAATTCGGTCGCCATGGCACTGCTTGTGCCCATTTCGTCCTTCCGGCGAAAGCGGGAACACCCATTTCGCGGGGATGACGATTCCGGCTAGGACGCCGTCATGACGTCACCGGACGATCTCATCGTCGTCGGCGGCGGGCCGGCCGGGATGATGGCCGGGCTGCTGTTCGCCCGCGCCGGCTGCACCGTGCGGGTCCTGGAGAAGCACGCCGACTTCTTCCGCGATTTCCGCGGCGACACCGTACATCCCTCGACCATGGAGATCCTCGACCAGTTGGGGATGCTCGAGCGGTTCCTGAAGCGGCCGCACAACCGGATCGACAATGCGCGGCTCAACCTCGCCGGCCGCGACTGGACCATCGGCGACCTGTCGCACCTCGACACCGCGGCGCCGTTCATCGCCATGATGCCGCAATGGGACTTCCTCGATTTCCTGCGCGACGAAGCCCACGCCTTTCCCGGCTTCCGACTGGACATGGAAAGCCCCGTCGAACGCTTTATCGAGGAGGGCGGACGGGTGGCCGGAGTGCGGCTCGCCGGCGGCCGCGAGCTTCGCGCCTCGCTGACCATCGCCGCCGACGGCCGCTCGTCGATCGTCCGCGCCATGCTCCCGGTCGAGACGCTAGGCGCGCCGATGGACGTGCTGTGGTTCCGCCTCCCCAAGGCCGACGACCGCGTCGAGGGCTTGCGCGGGCGGGTCGAGCGCGGCCGGCTCCTGGTCCTCATCGACCGCGGCGACTACTGGCAGTGCGCCTTGCTGATCCCCAAGGGCGGCGCCGACGAGTTCAAGGCCAGGGGCCTCGATTACATCCGCTCGATCGTCGCGGCGGCAGCGCCCGACCTTGACCTGAGCGAGCTCGACGAGCTCGGCGACCTGCATCTGCTTTCGGTCAACCTCGACCGGCTGATGTGCTGGCACCGGCCGGGGCTGCTGGCGATCGGCGATGCGGCGCACGCCATGTCGCCGATCGGCGGCATCGGCATCAACCTTGCGATCCAGGACGCGGTCGCCGCGGCGAACGTCCTAGCCGGACCGCTGGCCCGCGGCGAGGACGTCGACCCGCTGCTCGGCCGGGTCGAGAAGCGGCGCCTGTTCCCGACGCGGCTGATCCAGGCGGCTCAGAAAGCGGCGCAGGACCGGGTCATCGGCCGCCTGCTCCTGCCCGGCGAGCCGATCCGCAAGGTGCCGCTGGCCGTCCGCCTGCTCGACCGCTTCCCGCTGCTGCGGCGAATCCCCGGCCGACTGATCGGCCTCGGCGTCCGCCGCGAGCGGGTCAGGTCGCCTGTGGCTCGGCCTCGGCCGGCTGCGCCATAGCCGCTTCGAGGTTCTCGCGGATCGCCTCGAAGAATTGCTCGGTGGTCATCCACGGCTGCTCGGGGCCGACGAGGATGGCGAGGTCCTTGGTCATCTTGCCGCTCTCGACGGTCGCGACGCACACCCGCTCGAGCGTTTCGGCGAAGCGGACGACCTCGGGGGTGTCGTCGAACTTGCCGCGGTACTTGAGGCCGCCGGTCCAGGCGAAGATCGAGGCGATCGGGTTGGTCGAGGTCGCCTTGCCCTGCTGATGCATCCGGTAATGGCGGGTGACGGTGCCGTGGGCGGCCTCCGCCTCGATGGTCTTGCCGTCGGGGGTCATCAGCACCGAGGTCATCAGCCCGAGGCTGCCGAAACCCTGCGCGACCAGGTCGGACTGCACGTCGCCGTCGTAATTCTTGCACGCCCAGACGAACTTGCCGCTCCACTTCAAGGCGGAGGCGACCATGTCGTCGATCAGACGGTGCTGATACTCGATCTTCGCTTCGGCGAACTTGTCCTTGAATTCGCTTTCGAAAACTTCCTCGAAGATATCCTTGAAGCGGCCGTCATAGGCCTTGAGGATGGTGTTCTTGGTCGACAGATAGACCGGCCAGCCGCGGTTCAATCCATAGTTGAAGCTGGCCCGGGCGAACGCCCGGATCGATTCGTCGAGGTTGTACATGCCCATCGCGACCCCGGCGGCGGGGAAGTCGAACACCTCTTGCTCGATCGAGCTGCTGCCATCGGCGGCTTCCCACCGGATGGTCAGCTTGCCGGCGCCGGGCACCTTGAAGTCGGTCGCCTTGTACTGGTCGCCAAACGCGTGGCGGCCGACGACGATCGGGTCGGTCCAGCCGGGGATCAGCCGCGGCACGTTGGCGATCACGATCGGCTCGCGGAAGACGACCCCGTTCAGGATGTTGCGGATGGTGCCGTTGGGCGACTTCCACATCTTCTTGAGCTTGAATTCCTCGACCCGCGCCTCGTCGGGCGTGATCGTCGCGCATTTGACCCCGACGCCGTATTTCCTGATCGCCTCGGCCGCCTCGACCGTGATCCGGTCCTCGGTCTCGTCGCGCTTCTGGATCGACAGGTCGTAATAGATCAGCTCGACGTCGAGATAGGGCTGGATCAGCCGCTCGCGGATCCACTTCCAGATGATGCGGGTCATCTCGTCGCCGTCGAGCTCGACGAGCGGGGTCTTCACCTTGATCTTGGCCATGCTCTTCCCTGTTTCCTCAGGCGGTCCGCGGCGCCTTAGGCTGCGCCAAAAGTCGAGGCAACCGCGCGGCGTTGTGCGCGCGGGACGCCGCTACTAAGGGGGATGCAATGCCCGCGCTCGAAAAGCCCGACAGCCCGCTCACCACGAGCGTCAAGTGGCGCTATCCGGCGGTTCATCCCGAGGGGCGCAAGTTCCTCGTCATCGCGGCCACGGCGACCTTCTTCGCCTGGCTGCTCGACTGGGAATTCCTCACCTTCCTGCTGGTCGGGCTGACGATCTGGGTCGCGGCCTTCTTCCGCGACCCGGTGCGCACGACGCCGCGCGGCGCCAACCTCGTCGTCGCGCCCGCCGACGGGTTGATCACCATGATCCAGAGGGTCGCCCCGCCGGCCGAGCTCGCCGGCCCCGACGGGCTCGGCGACGCGCACTACACCCGTGTCTCGATTTTCATGAGCGTGTTCGACGTCCACATCAATCGCTCGCCGATCACCGGCCGGATCCGCCGAATCGCCTACGTGCCCGGCAAGTTCCTCAATGCCGACCTCGACAAGGCGAGCGAGGACAATGAGCGGCAGCATTTCATCGTCGAGGGCGCCGACGGGGTGAAGGTCGGCTTCACCCAGATCGCCGGCCTGGTCGCGCGCCGGATCCTGTCGTTCGTCCGCGAGGGCGACAGCGTCGAGGCGGGGCAGCGCGTCGGGCTGATCCGCTTCGGCAGCCGGGTCGACGTCTACCTGCCGCAAGGCACCGACACCAAGGTCCTGCTCGGCCAGACTGTGATCGCCGGCGAGACGATTCTCGCCGAACTCGGCAGGCAGGCGCTGATCGAGGGCGTCCGCCAGTGAGCGACGTCGCGGACCCGGACGGCGACGAGCCGGCCACTCCTGGTCCGTCGTGGCTCGGCCCCAAGGCGAGCGAGAACGAGGTTCCG
>DASTZO010000078.1:0-6143 GCA_035764265.1 Sphingomicrobium sp. | reverse complement strand
CAACCTTCGGATCGAGGGCGAGCCGATGGAGGTCGTGCGCGGCGGCGGCGGCGGCGCAGGCGGCTACGGGGATCGCGGCGCCGGCGGCGACCGCGGCGGCCCGCAGCGCCAGTTGACCGGCGAGAAAGCCAGCGGAACGGTCAAGTTCTTCAACGCGATGAAGGGCTTCGGCTTCATCCAGCGCGACGACGGGCAGCCCGATGCGTTCGTCCACATCTCGGCCGTCGAGCGCGCCGGGATGCCGACCCTGAACGAGGGCGACCGGCTGGAGTTCGAGATCGAGGTCGACCGCCGCGGCAAATATGCGGCGGTGAACCTGACGCCGGTCCAGTAAGCGAGTTAAGAGCGGGGCAAGCGCCCGTCCGGCCATATCGCCGGGCGGGCGCTTTCTTGTTCGACCGCGCCGCTTGATCGCCCGCGCCACTAGCGTAATGTCGCAGGGCGCCTGCCGGGGGGAAGAATGGCAAGCCTCGAGAGCTCTATCGGAATTGTCACCGGGGCCATCGCGGTTCTCACCACGGTCGTGGCCGTCACGCGTCACTGGACCAAGGTCCAGGACCAGGCCGAGCGAGACAAGATCGCAGCGGAGAATCGCGACCTGGTCCGCAGGATCGCCGAGCTCGAGTCGCGTCGCGACCAATTGCTGGAGCAGATTTCGGTCGCCGGTCGAGCCGGCAGCGCGGCGCTTCACCAGAAATCGGAACTCGACTCGCAACTTCAGTCGCTGATGGGGGCAACCGGGGCGAGCGGCGGCTCGGTCTATATCCCGGTCCGCAGCCCACGCGGCGAAGTGCATGGGCTGGCATTTTTGTGCATCGAGCCGTTCAGCGCGCAAACCCAGGTTCTGAAATCAAAGATCATCCCGCTCAAGAGTCTCGCGGGACGCTGTTTCATCAGCGGGGAATCGTTCGTGGTGGTCAACGCATCGCAGAATCCCGATCATTTTCAGCTGGCGACCGAGATTGCGGAGTATCGGCCGTCGACGACCCTGAACATGGCGCTGCGCAGCGGCGGCGAGGTCGTCGGCGTGCTTCAACTGCTCAGCCGGGAAGGGGAGGCCGGCTTTGGCGACGACGACGTCGGCCGGGTCTCCGCGTTGATCGCCCCGATTGCGGACGGAGTGGCGGCGATCGCGCAGAGCCCGGACTATTTGAAGACACTCGGGCTCGGCGATGACACCAAGCCGGTGGAGGGCTCGGTCGTCTATTTCGACCTTTCCGGGTCCGCCCTGTTGTTCCAGGAGCTTTCCTCGAGTTTCGCGCTCCAGTTGCTGAACGAATATTTTGAACGCGTTTGCGAAGCCGCGTTCCGCGCCGGCGCAACGCTGGACACGTACATGGGGGATGGGGCGCTCATCCGGTTCAACGTCCCCCGGCCGCAACCGGAACACGAGCTCGCGGCGGTGAAGGCGGCGCTCGACATGAACCGCGCGTTCCTGGAGATGAAGGACTATTGGGTGGCCATCAGCCCTCAACTCGTCGCGGTCCAGCACCGCGCCGGAATCGCCACGGGACCATTGCTGCGGGCCAACCTCGGCCATTCGCAGATCCAGAGCCTCACGGTCATCGGCTATCCGGTCTCCGTTGCCGCCGCCCTTTGCGAGGCAGCGGACCGCGACCGTACGGTGACGCTCGTCAGCCAGGAGACCTATGAGGCCGTGAAGGATCAGGTCATCGCCAGTCAACTGGACCGTGGCCGCCTGGGCAAAGCGGAACGGTTCACCGACGCCGCGTGGGAAATCGTCGGCCTGCGCTAGACGCGCTTTACGTCACCATCGCCTGGAGCGCCGCGATTCGGTCGGCCTCGGCCGCCGGCTTGTCGGTGCGGATCCGGCTGATCCGCGGGAAGCGCATCGCCAGGCCCGACTTGTGGCGCTTGCTCGAATGGATCGAATCGAACGCGACTTCGAGCACCAGCGTCTTGGCGACCTCGCGCACCGGCCCGAAGCGCTCGACGGTGTTGCGGCGGACGAAATTGTCGAGCCACTTCAGTTCCTCGTCGGTGAAGCCGAAATAGGCCTTGCCGACCGGGAGCAGCTCCCCGTCCTCGGTCCAGCAGCCGAACGTGTAGTCGGAATAATAGCTCGACCGCTTGCCCGAGCCGCGCTGCGCGTACATCAAAACGCAATCGGCGGTCAGCGGGTCGCGCTTCCATTTGTACCACAGTCCGGCGCGGCGGCCGGCGACATAGGGGGCGTCGCGCCGCTTGAGCATCATCCCCTCGATCGCCGCGTCGCGGGCGCCGGCGCGCAACTTCTCGAGCTCGTCGAAGCTCGCCGCCTCGATCAGCTGCGACAGGTCGAAGCGCTCCGGGTCGAGCCGGCCGGCGAACCGCTCGAGCCGCGCCCGACGCTCGGTCCACGGCAGCCCCCGCACATCCTGGTCGCCCTCGAACAATATGTCGTAAAGCCGCACGAACGCCGGATAATCGCCCTGCATCCGGGCGCTGACGGTCTTGCGCCCGAGCCTCTGCTGGAGCGCGTTGAAGCTCGCCGCGGCGCCGCCGTGCTCGTCCGCGCCCTGTTCGGTCCCGCGCACCAGCAGCTCGCCGTCGAGCACCGCGGGAATTGCGAACGCCGAGGCGACGTCGGGGAAGCTGCCGGAAATGTCGTCGCCGGTGCGGCTGTAGAGCCGGGTTTCGCCGCCGCTG
This sequence comes from Sphingomicrobium sp., assembly GCA_035764265.1. Taxonomy (GTDB): domain Bacteria; phylum Pseudomonadota; class Alphaproteobacteria; order Sphingomonadales; family Sphingomonadaceae; genus Sphingomicrobium. The sequence goes on along the minus strand of DASTZO010000078.1, from coordinate 3,494 downwards.
GCATTGGCAACGTGCACCAATTGCACCCGGATCCCGTCCCACTTCCATTCGGCGGCGAACTCGTCGAGCGACAGCTTCGAGTCCTCGAGCGGGTGGGCGAGCATGAACGGCCGGAACACCGGCACGTCGCGGGGCGTCGGCTGGGCGCCGCGGCCTTCCGCCCAGTCGAACAGCTCGGCATAGGGCGGGCGGAGGCCGTGCCACACCTCCTCGACCGCATCGACGTCGAGCCCGAACGCGTCGGCCAGCGCCTGCTTGGCGAGCCGCGCGCTGATCCCGACCCGAAGCTCGCCGGTCGCCAGCTTGAGCAAGGCGTAGCGGCCCGATGCATCGAGATGGTCGAGCATCGCCGCCAGCACCCGCGGAGCGTCGAGCCGGCCGGCGCCGCGCAACCGCCCGACCGCGTCGGCGATGCCGACGGTCGCGTCGTCGAGCTCGGGGGGCTCGGCGCATTGCTCCCCCGGGCCCACCCCCTTTGGCCACAGCAGGGCCACCGTCTCGGCGGTGTCGCCGACATAGTCGCGGCTCATGTGGAACAGCATTGGGTCGATCCGCTCTTCGATCAGGCCGCGGATCGCCGCGGGCTTGACGTGAGGGATGTCCAGCCCGCCGGTCAGCGCGGCGAGCGCGATCCCGCGGTCCGGGTCCGGCGTTTCCCTGAGATAATCGCCGATCAGCTTCAATTTGGTGTTGCGCGAGCGCGTGTAGACGAGGGCGTCGAGCAGCTGGGAGAAAGCGCGCATCGCGCTTCCAATGCGCGAGGCACCGCTACGGTGCCGGGAAGCTAATGCAGCCGGACGGCGAGCGCGGCGAGGATCGTCGTGCAGTCGGCGGGCGAATGGCTGTCGAGCGCCTCGTCGACATGCTCGAGGCAGGACTGCATCGCGATCCGGTGGCCGGGCAGCAGCGCCCGCTGGGCCGAGCAGCGCGCGAGGCCCTCCAGGGCGACCATGCCGTGCTCGGCGGCCAGCTGGCGGATCGCGTCCATCCTTGCGTAGAGGTCGAGCGGCGACAGGCGCGGGCCGCGATCCTGGATTTCGGCGATGCGCAGCCCGATCTGCCCTCTCACGAGCGCCAGCGGATCGCTTGCCATGATGCCAGGCCTCCTCTTGTTAACAGGAGGTTGGCACAGCAAGGTTAAAGCCTTGTTACACTGGCGCGACGGTTGACAAAAACGCGTCCTGCGGCCAAGGAGCGCGCCGATCGAGCGGCGCCGCGCGCGGGCCGCTTTTCTTGTTTTCAGCTATTGGGACCCCGCCATGGCCAAGCCGGCAACCGTCAAGATCAAGCTCGTCAGCTCCGCCGACACCGGCTTCTTCTACGTGACCAAGAAGAACCCGCGCAACCAGACCGAGAAGCTGGTCTTCAAGAAGTACGACCCGGTCGCTCGCAAGCACGTCGAGTTCAAGGAAGCGAAGATCAAGTAAGGCGGCGCGACGGCGTCCGGCCTGGTCATCCCGGACTGGATCCGGCGCCCAGCCTAGCTTTCGCCGCCCGGATCGCCCGCCGCACTGCCGCTTCCGTTGGCGGCGACGTGCGGCGGCAGAAGCTCCTGGACCGCGGCGACGAACTTCACCACCGAGATCGGCTTGGACACATAGGATTGCGCTCCGGCGGCCCGGATCCGCTCCTCGTCGCCCTGGGCCGAATAAGCGGTGACCGCCATGATCGGCACCTCGCCGAGCTGGGCATCGGCGCGCAGCAGACGAATCAGCTCGAGCCCGCTGACGTGCGGCAGCTGGATGTCGGTGATCACCAGGTCGGGGTCGAAGGTGCGCGCGGAATCGAGCGCCAGGCGGCTGTCCGTCACCGCCTGCGGCTGGTGGCCGTGCGCGGCGAGCAGGTCGCAGAACAGCTTGATGTTGAGGGCGTTGTCCTCGACGATCAGGATCTTGGCCAACTCAATTCCCCACTCGCGAGCCCCAGACGGACCGTAAGCCATGAGCGGCGCGACGACAAATGACCCATCGGCCCTTGCGCTGCGGGCGCTCGCGGCGACACTAAGCAATCAACGGCTCGCGGAGCGCTTTCTTTCCTTGAGCGGCGTCGATCCTCCCGATTTGAGACAAAGAGCGTCCGATCCGGACCTTCTCGCCGCGCTGCTGCGCTTCCTCGAGGCGCACGAGCCCGACCTGGTCGCGGTCGCCGGGGAGATCGGTGCGACGCCCGATGCCCTGGTCGCCGCCCGACGCGAGCTCGAGCGATGAGCAGGCCCTTGCTGATCACCGACTGCGACGAGGTGCTGTTGCACATGGTCGCGCATTTCGCCGAGTGGCTCGACGAGGAGCACGGCGTCCGGTTCGACGTCGAAAGCGGCCAGTTCGACGCGATGACCGACCGCCGCACCGGCGCTCCGGTGCCGCTCGAGCGGGTATGGCCGCTGCTCGACTCCTTCTTCGAAGGCCACATGCACCGCCAGACCCTGGTCCCGGGAGCGCTCGACGCGCTCGAGCGGATCGGCGAGATTGCCGACATCGTCGTCCTCACCAACCTCGGCGACGAGGCGCACGGCTGGCGCGTCGACCAGCTCGCCGGCCACGGAATCCGCCACGACATCGTCTGCAACCGGGGCGGCAAGGGCCGTCCGGTGCGCGACCTCGTCGATGCCCGCGGCCCCCCGGTCGCGGTGTTCGTCGACGACCTCGCCGTCCATCACAGCTCGGTCGCCAAGCATGCGCCGGGCGTGTGGCGGCTGCACATGGTCGCCGAGCCCCGGCTCGCCGCCGCGGTGCCGGCGGCCGAAGACGCGCACGCGCGCATCGACGACTGGCCGGCGGCGTGCGAGTGGATTCTCGACAAGTTCAGGGGCGAGCGATGACGAAAACTATCCTGATCACCGGCGCCACCGCCGGCATCGGCGCGGCCGCGGCGCGGCGTTTCGCCGCCGGCGGCTGGCGGGTGATCGCCACCGGCCGCCGCAGCGAGCGGCTGCGGGCGCTGGCCGAGGAGCTGGGCGACGCGTGCCTGCCGCTCGAGCTCGACGTCCGCGATCCCGCGACGGCCGACCAGCTCGCCCGGCTGTCGCCGCCGTGGGGCGACATCGACCTGCTGCTCAACAATGCCGGGCTGGCGCCGCCGATGGACCCGCTGCAGGATTCCGAGCTCGAGCCGCAGCTGAACGTCATCCAGACCAACATCGCCGGCCTGGTCGCCCTGACCCGGGCGCTGCTTCCCGGCCTGATCGAGCGCAAGGGTGCGGTGATCAACCTGTCGTCGGTCGCCGCGACTTATCCCTACCGCGGCGGCGCGGTGTACGGCGCCAGCAAGGCGTTCGTCCGCCAGTTCTCGCTCGACCTTCGGTGCGACCTCGCCGGCACCGGAGTCCGGGTCACCTCGATCGAGCCGGGCATGGCCGAGACCGAGTTCACCCTGGTCCGCACCGGCGGCGACCAGGAAGCGTCGGACAAGCTCTACGCGAACATGAACCCGATGACCGCCGACGACCTCGCCGAGACCATCTGGTGGGTCGCCAACTTGCCGCCGCACCTCAACAT
>DASTZO010000077.1:0-5576 GCA_035764265.1 Sphingomicrobium sp. | reverse complement strand
GACGTCGGGCTGAAGCAGGCGATCGACAACGGCTATGCCCTCGGCCCGCGGATCGTCCCGGCCGGCTATGCTCTGGGAGCGACCGGCGGCCACTGCGACTCCACCTTCCTTCCGCCGAGCCTCGAGAAAGAGGACAAGGAGGAGGGGATCGGCGACGGGCCCGAGGAGCTTCGCCACCAGGTCCGCCGCCAGCGCAAGTTCGGCGCCGAGGTGATCAAGGTCTGCGCGACCGGCGGCGTCTTCTCGCGCAACACCGAGCCCGGCCAGCAGCAGCTGACCGAGGCCGAGCTTCGGGCGATCGCCGACGAGGCGCACCAGTGGGGGCTGCGGGTCGCCGCCCACGCCCACGGCGCCGAGGGCATCAAGGCGGCGATCCGCGCCGGCATCGACACCATCGAGCACGCCAGCCTGGCCGACGACGAGGGCATCCGCCTGGCCGTCGCCCGAAAGCAGCCGGTGTGGTTCGCGATGGATATCTACAACACCGAATACACCCAGGCCGAGGGCAAGAAGAACGGAGTGCTCGAGGACAATTTGCGCAAGGACCGCGAGATCGCGCAGATCCAGCGCGACAATTTCCGCAAGGCCCACCGCGCCGGGGTCCGGCAGGTGTTCGGCAGCGACGCCGGGGTGATGCCGCACGGCCAGGTCGGCCGGCAGTTCCGGACCATGGTCGACTACGGGATGACCCCGCTCGAGGCGATCCGGGCCGCGACCCGCAACGCCGCCGAGGCGCTCGGCCGCACCCGCGACGTCGGCGCGCTGGCGCCCGGCCGGTTCGGCGACATCGTCGCGGTGAGCGGCGACCCGCTGCGCGACGTCAGCGTGCTCGAGCGGCCGGACGCGGTGATCAAGGGCGGCCGGCTGGTCCCGCGCAGTTGAGCGCCGGCGCCCGGCAACCCGGAACGGAGGGGGGCGGGTCGCGTTGACCTGAACGGCAATCGAGAAATGGAGGAGTTGCGATGAGGACTCCCACGATCCTGCTCTCCGCGGCGACTCTCGGCCTGTCGGGATGCGAGACGGTCGAGCCGCTGATTTCCCCGCCCGCCGCGACGATGGTCACCAGCTCCAGCAAGGCGTCGTTCGGAGCCTATCTGGTCGACGGCAGCGGCCGGTCGCTCTACATCCTCGAGGGCACAAGGATGACCAACGGCACCGACCGCTGCTCGGGCGAGTGCCTGATGGCCTGGCCGCCGCTGCTGGTCGACGGGCCGCCGGTCGCCAGCGCCGGGATCGACCCCGCGAGGCTCGCGACGGTGCCGACCCTGACCCGCCCGCAGGCCGCCTACGCCGGCTGGCCGCTTTATTATTACCACCGCGACCAGGTCGCCGGCGACACCACCGGCCAGCACGTGACCGACCAGTGGGGCACCTGGCACCTGCTGGCGCCGTCGGGAGAGCCGATCCGGCCGCGGCCCTGACGGTCCGTCGAATCGCCTGAACGGATCGCGGAACGCACTGACTTACAAAGTGTTTTCGCCCGACCGAGCGGCCCCGAAGGCCGCTTTGAAAGGGTAAGGGAAGACCAGTCATGCGTATCGTGAAATTGACCGTGGCCGCCCTGGCGCTCGCCGCGGCCGCCTGTGCCGACCAGGACGCTCCCAGCGACGTCTCGACCGACGTCAACCTCGCCGAGGACACGGCCGCCAACGACGTGCTCGGCGCCAACATGGCCAACGCCACCGCGTCCATGCCGACCGACGCCGCGGGCTTCGCCAATGCGGTTGCCGCCGCCGACCTCTACGAGGTCGAGAGCGCCCGGCTCGCGGCCGACAAGGCGGCCAGCGCCGACGTCAAGGCGTTCGCCGAGCACATCCGCGCCGACCATGAGAAATCGACCGCCGAGCTCAAGAGCGCGGCCGGCACCGCCGAGATCACCGTCGCCCCCAAGCTCGACTCCGAGCAGCAGGCCATGCTCGACCGGCTGAAGGCGGCGGGCGGCGCGGAGTTCGACCGGCTGTTCCTCGAGCAGCAGAAGACCGCCCACCAGAAGGCGCTGGCGCTGCTCCAGGGCTATTCGGGCAGCGGCGACAATGAGGCGCTCAAGGCCTTCGCGGGCAAGACCGCGGCGGCGGTCAAGGGCCACCTCGACCACGCCAACAGCATCAAGCTGTAGAGGATCGCTGCGAGGATGGAGCCGTAGCGCGGGGCGCCGCGTTACGGCTCTTCCTGCAAGCGAAGGGCAGACGATGATGCGCGGCTTTTGCGACGATATCGAAAAGCTCACCGAGGCGAACGAGGACTTTCGCCGCGTGCTCTACACCGGCAAGCACCTGCAGCTGGTGCTGATGACGCTGCAGCCCGGCGAGGAGATCGGCGAGGAGGTCCACGAGGACCGCGACCAGTTCTTCCGAATCGAGGAAGGCGAGGGAGCGATCGACATCGACGGCCGCCAGAACCGCGTCGAGGACGATTTCGCGGTGATCGTGCCAGCCGGCGCCCGCCACAACGTCCGCAACATCGGCAGCGAGCCGCTGCGCTTCTACACGCTCTACGGCCCGCCCGAGCACAAGGACGGAATCGTCCAGGCGACCAAGGCCGAGGCCGAAGAGCGCCACCACGCCGAAGAATGGGACGGCGGGACAACGGAATAGTTGCGCCCGAGCAGCACCGGCTTAATCTGGGCGCATGATTGGAAAAGCCATGATCGCCGCGGCACTTGCCGCCAGTGCAGCTTCCTCGGCGCTCGCCGCCCCGACCTACATCCACGCCGGCCGGCTGATCGCCGTACCCGGCAAGCCGGTGCGCGGGCCATCGACCATCGTCGTCGACAATGGGCGCATCGTCGCGGTCCAGGACGGCCACACCGCCCCGCCCGCGGGCGCGCAGGCAGTCGACCTTCGCGACCGCACCGTGATGCCCGGCCTGATCGACAGCCACGTCCATCTCGACAGCGACCGCGGCGGCGAGCAGGAACTGCTGGCCGAGGTCCGCGACGATCCCGCGCTCCACGCCTTCGAGGCGCAGATGAACGGGATGAAGGTCCTTCGGGCCGGCTTCACCACCGTCCGCAACCTCGGCGACGACAAGGCCGTCACCCTGGCGCTGCGCGACGCCGTCCGGCGCGGCTGGGTGATGGGGCCGCGGATCGTCGATGCCGCCGAATCCATCTCGACCACCGGCGGCCACATGGACGGCCGCGGGGCGCTCAACGACCAGCTGGTGGCGCGGCTGCCCGAGCGCGAGAATTTGTGCGACAGCGTCGAATCCTGCCGCCGGGTGGTCCGCCGCCAGATCGACCGCGGCGCCGACGTCATCAAGTTCGCCACTACCGGCGGGGTCAACAGTGGCACCGGGCTCGCCACCCGGATGAATTTCGACGAGGCGAAGGCGCTGGTCGAGACCGCCCACGCCTACGGCCGCAAGGTCGCGGTCCACGCGCATGGCGCCGACGGAATCAAGATGGCGCTCCGGGCCGGCGCCGATTCGATCGAGCACGGAACGGTGATGGACGACGAGGTGCTGCGGCTGTTCCGCCAGACCGGCGCCTATTACGTGCCGACCCTGTCGACCGTGAACGGCTATCTCGAGCGGCTGGCCAAGGACCCCAACGCCTACACGCCCGAGGTCCGCAAGCAGATCGACTGGCGCATCGGGATTACCGGCCAGTCGCTGGTCAAGGCGGTGCCGGCCGGGGTCAAGATCGCCTTCGGTACCGACGCCGGCGTCTCCAAGCACGGCCGCAATGCCGACGAGTTCGAACTGATGGTCAAATACGGCATGACGCCTCTCGAGGCGGTGAAGGCGGCGACCGTCAACGCCGCCGATTTGCTCGGTCTTTCGTCGGAGATCGGCACCATCGAGCCGGGCAAGAGCGCCGACCTCATCGCGGTCGCCGGCGACCCGCTCACGGACGTCACCGTATTGAAGCGCGTCGACTTCATCATGGCCCGCGGCGAGGTGGTGAAAGCGCCCGCTCCCCGCTGAGCCCCGTTGACCCTTGCCCGCTCGCCCGCTATTGGGCCGCTCGTCCGCGGGGGCAGCGAATTCGCGTTCCTCCGGCGGGCAAGAGCTGAACATTGCTCCACGACGCGATGGCCAGGCGGCCGCAAGGGCGCCCGGGCTTCGCGCATTTCGCGCATTTGTGCGGGGGTGGGGCAAAGTAACCCGCCAGGTTTTCTGGTAACATAAGGTGAAGGCTTCATGCCGACGATCAACCAGCTGATCCGCAAGGGTCGCGAGCCGCAGAAGGCCAAGTCCAAGGTCCCTGCGATGGAGCAGAACCCGCAGAAGCGCGGAGTCTGCACCCGGGTCTATACGACGACCCCGAAGAAGCCGAACTCGGCGCTGCGCAAGGTGGCCAAGGTCCGCCTGACCAACCAGCGCGAGGTGATCAGCTACATCCCCGGCGAGGGCCACAACCTCCAGGAGCACAGCGTCGTGCTGATCCGCGGCGGCCGCGTCCGCGACCTGCCCGGAGTGCGCTACCACGTGCTCCGCGGAGTCCTCGACACCCAGGGGGTCAAGGACCGCCGCCAGTCCCGCTCCAAGTACGGCGCCAAGCGCCCCAAATAATCACCCGAGCAGTAAGCCCCGGACGGGTTCCGGATCCGGCTGAAGAGAAAGGAAGCTCACATGTCCCGTCGCCGCCGCCCAGAGAAGCGCGAAATCCTGCCCGACCCGAAGTTCGGGGACGAGGTGCTGTCCAAGTTCATGAATTCGGTGATGTTCGACGGCAAGAAGTCGGTCGCCGAAGGCATCGTCTACGGCGCCCTCGAGAGCGTCGAGGCGCGCCTCAAGAAGGACCCGCTGCAGGTCTTCCACGACGCCTTGAACAATGTGAAGCCGGGCATCGAGGTCCGCAGCCGCCGCGTCGGCGGGGCGACCTACCAGGTGCCGGTCGAGGTGCGCCCGGAGCGCGCCCAGGCGCTGGCCATCCGCTGGCTGATCTCGGCGGCCCGCGCCCGCTCGGAAAAGACGATGTCGGCGCGCCTGTCGGGCGAGCTGATGGACGCGTCGCAGAACCGCGGCAACGCGGTCAAGAAGCGCGAGGACACGCACCGCATGGCCGAGGCCAACCGCGCTTTCAGCCACTACCGCTGGTAAGTTTCATACCTATATCGTGGAGGCGCCGTCCGCCGGCTCCCCACATCGCTAAGGAAAACTGACAAATGGCCCGCAGCCATCCGCTCGAACGCTATCGCAACATCGGCATCATGGCCCATATCGACGCCGGCAAGACGACGACGACCGAGCGCATCCTCTATTACACCGGCAAGTCCTACAAGATCGGCGAGGTCCACGAGGGCACCGCGACCATGGACTGGATGGAGCAGGAGCAGGAGCGCGGGATCACCATCACCTCGGCGGCGACGACCTGCTTCTGGCGGGCCGAGGAGGGCAAGGGCGAAGAGCACCGGATCAACATCATCGACACGCCCGGCCACGTCGACTTCACCATCGAAGTCGAGCGTTCGCTGCGCGTGCTCGACGGCGCGGTTGCATGCTTCGACGGCGTTGCCGGCGTTGAGCCGCAGTCGGAAACCGTTTGGCGCCAGGCCGAGAAGTATCGCGTTCCGCGCATGTGCTTCGTCAACAAGCTGGACCGCACCGGTGCTTCGTTCGAGCGCTGCGTC
>DASTZO010000076.1:0-3554 GCA_035764265.1 Sphingomicrobium sp. | reverse complement strand
TCGCTACCCGACGACGGCCTGCTGCCCTACAGCCTCGCGATCCTGCCGAAGATCGATCGCGTGCTTGTCACCAACAGTCCGATGCAGGATCCCTATCTGCTATCGAGCAACACCTACCAGGTCTTCCGCCTCTCCGACCTCAAGCTCCTCGGCACTCATCGCCTGGATCCCGGCCCGACCGGCAACGGCAATGTCGCGCCCGAGGAAGCGCGCGTCGCCGCCGACGGCTCGGTCTACGTCCAAACTCTATCGTGCGGCATCCAGCGCATCACCGACCTCGACACCGAGACGCCGAAAGCCAAGCTGGTACACAAATTCCCGGGCGACTTCTGCGGCGTTCCGACCATCGTCGGCCGCTACCTGGTCCAGAGCGTTCCCAACTTCCACGGCTTTGCGGTGCTCGACATAGGTAATCCGGCCAAGGTTCGCGAGGTATCGCGCCTCACCATCGACGAGGAATTCAGCCCGCACTGGACCGGCTGGGACACCAAGGCGAAACGCCTCGTCGTCACCTCGGGGAAGAAGGGCAATCGCCTCTTTCTGCTCCAGTTCGATGAGCGCACAGGCGCGCTCAGTATCGACGAGCGTTTCCGCGATACTGATGGCAAGCCTGGCATCAGCTTCGCCACTCGCGCCTGGCCCCACGGTTGGACCGGGGAAGGGACGCCCCACGGCGCGGTCTTCTCGCGCTGATGCGCTTGAGCTATATAAGGCGCTGCCAGAGGGCCGGGCGGCCGCGGCGGGGCTTTTAGCTCCGGCGAGGAAAGTCCGGGCTCCACGGAACAACGGTGCCGGGTAACGCCCGGCGGCTCCAGCTTGCTGGGGTCAGGGATAGTGCCACAGAAAGGACACCGCCGGTCTTCGGGCCGGCAAGGTCGAAAGGGTGCGGCAAGAGCGCACCGCGCGCGCCGGCAACGGCCGCGGCACGGTAAACCCCACCGGGTGCAAGACCGAATAGGGGCGACATGGAGCTTCGGCTCCGGGGCTTGTTCCGGCCCGTCGCCCGGGTTGGTCGCTGGACCCCGGATGCAAGTCCGGGGCTAGACGAATGGCCGCCCATTCGCCGTGGCAACACGGCGATGGACAGAACCCGGCTTACAGGCCCTCTGGCAGCTTCTTCATCGGCGGACTGGCGGTCGGCCGCCCGCGCCACTAGGTTCGGGGTCGCATGGGACGCCAGAAGAGATCCGACGACTGGGGATTCCCGCGCTGGCGCCCGTACGGCAAGGGGCGCGACACGGCGCGGGTGCGCAGTTGCGACCGCGACGGTTGCGACGCGCCCGGCGACCGGCCGGCCCCCAAGGCGCCGAACAGCCGCGAGCGCTGGTATTTCTGCGAGGCCCATGCGGCCGAGTACAACCGCAACTGGGATTATTTCGCCGGCCTCGACGCCAAAGCGGCGGCCGACCGCGAGGCGCAGGAAAGCGGCGAGGCGTCGGCGTTCCGACAGGCGCAGCACTGGCAATGGGCCGGGCCCGGCGACGGCAGCCGGACCCGCGACGAGATGCGGGCGTTCGACGCCCTGGAGCTCGACAGCGATGCCGACTTCCGCTCGGTCAAGGCCGCCTACCGCCGGCTGGCCAAGGAAAACCATCCCGACCTCAAGCCCGGCGACGAGCAGGCGGCCAGGCGCTTCCAGCAGGTCAAGGCGGCCTACGACGTGCTCCGGCGGTCCGAGGAGCGGCGCGAAGCCAAGCAGCGCTAGGCGCCGATCATGAAGGTTCCCGAGCTGTAGGCGATCGGCTTGTCGTCGACGAAGGCGGTGCCGCGGGTGAAGGCGATTCGCCGGGTGAGCTTGGTGCACTCGCAGCGCGCGACGACGCTCTCGCCGCGAAATGCCGGCCGCAGATAGTCGATCCGCAGGTCGAGCGTCACCAGCGGCACGAACTTGCCGATGGTCGCCCACACCGCCGTCCCGCTGGCGGTGTCGATCAGGCTGACGATCGCCCCCGAGGCGAGGATGCCGCTCTCGGGCACCCCGACCAGCTCCTCGCGCCACGGCAGCTTGAGCTCGGTCCAATTATCGCCCGAGGCGCCATATTCCATGCCCAGCGCCCGCCCGTGGCCGACCCGCCGCGCGACCTTGAAAAACCGTTCCGGGTCGAAGCGCTCGCTGTCCGCGGCCGCCGGCGAATCGCTCACGCGGCGAGCCGGTGGGCGGTGTCGCGGACCAGCGCGATCATGCTCGGGATGCCTTGGGTGCGGTTGGCGCTCAGCTGCCGCGACAGGTCGAACGGGGCGAGCGCCGCGGCGACGTCCATGCCCGCGACCTCCTCGGCCGGCCGGTCCTGGACCGCGGCGAGCACCAGGGCGACGATGCCCTTGGTGATCGCGGCGTTGCTGTCGGCGAGGAAGTGCAGGCGGCCGTCGGCGGTGCGCTGCGGATAGACCCACACCGCGGCGGCGCACCCGCGCACCTTGGTCGCGTCGGTCTTGAGCGCGTCGGGCATCGGCTCGAGCTTGCGGCCGAGATCGATCAGCAGCCGATAGCGGTCCTCGCTGTCGAGCAGCTCATAGTCCTCGAATATATCGTCCAGGGAGGGCAGGGCGGCCATCGCCCACAACTAGCATCGCCGGGGCCTGCCGTCATCTCGGCCTAGCGGTCGCGAAGCTCCTCGATCTCGCGCGACAGGCTGTTCTCGCGGTCGGTGGTGATCCGCTCGAGCACGTGGATGCGCTCCTTGAGCATCTTGACCTCCTCGCGCAGCCGCGCCGCCTCGCCGGCGTCGCCCGCCTCGCTGTCGGGATCGTGCCGGCGTCGCTGCCAGCCGTAGCGCGCCTTCAGGACGCTCGCGAACATCACGATCGCGACGATCGCGATGATGAACTCATATCGGCCCATCAGGAGCTCCGATCCGTCTCTAGCTGCCTCGATTGCCGTGTCTCCTCGGGCCGCTCGCGCAGCGCCTCGATCGCGGCCGCGGTCTGCATTCCGCCGTCGGTGACGATCTTCTCAAGCACCCGCACCCGCGCCTCGAGCTCGGCGTTGCTGGCCGCATATTGCGCGGCTTTCTCGACCGCCAGGCCGGCTTCGACCTCGAGCTTCTTTTCCTTCAACTTGAACCAGCGATTGAAGATCAATCCGAAGGTGATCATCGGCAGGCCGATGACGAAAAAAGCGATGAAGTCTTCCCCCGGACCCATCATGCCCGGCCTCCCCGGTCGATGGCGCGGTCGATGGCCAGGGCGTCGATCTCGCGGGCGAGCTTGGCGGGCTGGTCGGTGACGATCCGCTCGATATTCTCGAGCCGGTCCTTGAGCGACCCCATTTCGGCCCGAAGCTGCGCGTTCTCGGTGGTCAGCAGCTTGATCCGCTCCGCGGCCTCGCGATCGGTGGTCGGATGGAGCGGTACGCCCCACGAGGTCTCGAGCGGATAGCCGTTCCGGATCTTGAGCCAGGTCGTCAACACCCAGCCGCCGACGCTGACCACGAGGATCGCGGTGACCCAGGGCAGCGCGTCGAGAATGATCGGCAGGTTCTCGTTCATCAATTGATCCCCTCTAGCGAAGCTGGTCGATCTCGCGGGCGAGCGAGCGGTTCTCGGTGGTCACGT
>DASTZO010000075.1:0-4317 GCA_035764265.1 Sphingomicrobium sp. | reverse complement strand
AGCCATGGCCGCGGGATCCAGAAACCCTCGACGGTCTCGAACCGGTCGCCGCCCAGCTCCCTGGCCAGCTCTTCCTGCGCCGACAGAGTCGGCATCGCGCGCACCCTCAAAGTGCCGCTCTCCGGGTCGTGCGACCAGCCGAGCCATTCGTCGCGCAGCTTGCTCGACGGGCCCCGGCAGCCGAACCGGATTCGGAATTCGAACTGGCGTCCGTCGAGCGCCCCCTGAGCCGCTCCGTCATCGGCCCCCGAAGCCGCCGCGCTGGCGGCCTGGGCGACCGCCGCGAGGATTCCCGCGCGATCGATCGGCGGCTGGGGCCGGGGGACGGCAGGAAGGTCCGGTACGGGCTGCTCGACCTTTTTGGGGAGATTGGCGTCGGGCGCCTCCGGCTGGCAGGCGGCGAGCATCGCCAACGCCCCCAACAGGCTCGCCGAGCCGGCCGGCCGCAGCGGTGGTGGCCGCAATTCGGTCATTGACGGCATCCTTAGCACAGCTCCGCCGTTGCGCGAGCCAAAGTGCTTGGCCGCCCTTGGAAAACTGCCCATAGGAGTGGCGGCGCGCAGGAGGAACGGAATTGGGCGGATGACCGCCGAGCAAGTGCTCACCCTGCTGGTGCTGGCGGCCGTCGTCGCTGCGCTCATCTGGGACAAGGTGCGGTCGGATGTCGTCGCGCTGACCGGCGCCGCCTTCCTTCTGATGACCGGCGTCGTCCGTCCAGTGGAGGTGCAGGCCGCATTCGCCAGCCCGGCGATCATCGCCCTCGCCTCCCTGTTCGTCATTGCCTACGCGATGGAATTGTCGGGGCTCCTCGATACGGCGATCCGAAAGGTCGTCGCCCTGTGCCGCCGGATCGGGACGGCCGGCCTGTGGATCCTGATCGGCCTGGCCGGGTCCGCGTCCGCCTTCCTCAACAACACGCCGATCGTCGTGCTCAGCGCCCCGGTCGTGCGCGACGTCGCCAACTCGCTCGGCCGCTCGCCGAAGCGCTATTTGATCCCCTTGTCCTACGCGGCGGTGCTCGGCGGCTGCTGCACGCTGATCGGCACTTCGACCAACCTGTTGGTCAACGACATGGCGATGGTCGCCGGCCAGCCGCGGTTCGGCATCTTTGAGATCACGCCCGCCGGCCTGATGGTGGCGGCCGCCGGCGGCCTGCACCTGATGCTGTTCAGCACTCGACTGATCGGCTCGGGAGAGGATCGGGATCGAGCCGGGGTGCGCGAAGCGGCCCAAGCGGCCGAGAATTTTCGCGAGCCGGGGCTGGCCGGGGGCCTGATCGGTTCGGCACAGCCGTTCGCAAGGCAGGTTGCGCTGCGGCCCTGGCCTGCCCTGGCCTCGTCGCTGGTGTTCGTCGCGGTCGTGACTCTCGCCGCGCTCAACGTCGCCCCGATCGCCGCCTGCGCGTTCGCCGGGGCGGTGCTACTGATCCTGCTGCGGGTCATTACCGCCAACGAGGCCTACGGCGGCCTCCGGCCCGAGGTGCTGATGCTGATCGCCGGCATGGTCGTACTCGGTATCGCGCTCGATGAGACCGGACTCGCCAACGCCGCGACCTCCGCACTAATCGGCTCGATGGAAGGCATGAACCCGCTGCTCGCGCTGGTCATTCTCTACGGGACGACGCTATTCGCCACGGAAATCCTGTCGAACGCAACGGTGGCGGTGCTGTTCACCCCGATCGCCGTGTCGATGGCCGAGGCGTTCGCCGTCAGCCCGCGGCCGTTCCTCGTCGCCATCATGCTCGCCGGAAGCGCGGCGTTCGCAACTCCGTTCGGCTACCAGACCAACGTCATCGTCTACCAGATGGGCGGCTACAATTACCTCGATTTCGTCAAGGTCGGGATCCCGCTCAACCTCATCACCTGGGTGGTCGGCATCATCGCCATCCGGATGTATTTCCCGTTCTGACCTGGCCGATGGGCCTCAGGGTGCTTTCGCCACCCCGACCAGCGCCGGCCGGAGCAGCCGGTCCTTGAGCATGTAGCCGGCCTGCATCTCGTCGACGATGGTGCCGGGCTCGGCGTTGTCGGTCGGGATTTCCATCATCGCCTGGTGGCGGTGCGGGTCGAGCTTCTCGCCGATCGACTTGATGCGGGTGATGCCCTGGCGCGCGAACGCCGCCTCGAGCTCGCGCGCGGTCGCCTCGATCCCGTCGAGGAAATTGCTCGCGACCTTGTCCTCGCGAAGCTCGTCGGACACCGCGGCCAGCGCCCGGTCGAGGTGATCCTTGATCGCCAGCATGTCGCGGGCAAACGCGCTCGAGGCGTAATTTGCCGCCTGCACCTTCTCGGCCTCGAGCCGGCGGCGGACGTTCTGGGTCTCCGCGGCGGCGTACAGCGCCTTGCTGTTGGCCTCCTCGAGCGCCTTCTCGAGCTCCGCCAGCCGATCGTGCTCGGCGAGCTCGGGCGCCGCCTCGGCCGTTTCCTTGCGGATTTCCTCCGCCTCTTCGTGGAGCTTCTCGTCGTCGGTCGTTCCAGGTTTCATGCCATCAATCTCGTCAGCGCCTTGGCGGTGAAATCCACCATGGGGACCACCCGCGCATAGTTCAACCGGGTGGGCCCGATCACGCCGACAACGCCGACCACCTGCCCCTGGCTCCCGCGATAGGGCGCGGCGATCACCGACGAGCCCGACAGAGCGAACATCCGGTTCTCCGAGCCGATGAAGATCCGGCAGCCGGGCGCGTCGCGGGCGCCCTCGAGAAGCCGCGCGATCTCCTGCCGGTCCTCGAGCTCGTCCAGCAGCCGCCGGACGCGCTCAAGGTCCTCGCCGGCGCGCTCGTCGATCAGGTTCGCCTGGCCGCGGACGATCAGCACCGGGCGGCGGGCATGGTCCTCGCTCCACGCCGCCAGCCCCGACGCGATCAGCTCGGCGGCGGCGCGGTCGAGCGCCTCCTTGCGCTGGCCGATCTCGGCCCGAAGCCGAGCCTCCGCTTCCGCCAGGGTCATCCCCGACAGCCGCGCGTTGACGAAATTCGCGACCTCGTTGAGCGCCGCCGGGTCGGTCCCCGAATCGAGCGTCAGGATCCGGTTCTCGACGCTTCCGTCAGCCCCGACCAGCACCGCCAGCGCGCGGCCCGGCGACAGTGCAACGAAGCTCAGCTGCTTCAGGTGCAGTTCCTGCTTGGGGGCCATCACCACGCCCGCGCAGGACGACAGGCCGGACAGCGCCGCCGAGGCCGCCGCCAGCGCCTGCTCGATCGGCTGGTCACGCGCGATCTGGGCCTCGATCGCCGCCCGCTCGCGCTCGTCGGGAAGCGACGCCTGCATGATCCCGTCGACGAACAGCCGAAGCCCGGTCTCGGTCGGGATTCGCCCCGCGGACGTGTGCGGATGGGTAAGGAGGCCGCGCTCCTCGAGCTCCTGCATGACTCCGCGGATCGAGGCCGGCGACAGGCTCACGCTGCCCGTCAGCGCCTTGGAGCCGACCGGCTGGCCGCGCTCGAGATACGCCTCGACCACCAGTCCGAAAATCGACCGCATGCGGTCGGTGAGCTCGCCGATGGGCTGGGTCATTGCGTTCGTGCATCTAGGATTGCACCGCCGCCCGGTCTAGTGAGCGCCGCTCAACCCGAGCCCACGAGGAGTCCCGAATGCGCCCCAGCGGACGCGCCCCCGACCAGATGCGCGAGCTGCGCTTCGAGCCCGGCTTCACGCGCTACGCCGAGGGCTCGTGCCTGGTGAGCTTCGGCGAAACGCGCGTGCTGGTCACCGCCTCGGTCGAGGACAAGGTGCCGCCGTTCCTGCGCGGCAAGGGCAAGGGCTGGGTGACGGCCGAATATGGCATGCTTCCGCGCGCCACCCACACGCGCGGCAACCGCGAGGCGGCCAAGGGCAAGCAGTCGGGCCGCACCCAGGAGATCCAGCGGCTGATCGGGCGCTCGCTGCGCGCCGTCGTCGACCT
Source organism: Sphingomicrobium sp. (assembly GCA_035764265.1). GTDB lineage: Bacteria > Pseudomonadota > Alphaproteobacteria > Sphingomonadales > Sphingomonadaceae > Sphingomicrobium. The sequence continues at coordinate 414 of DASTZO010000075.1, read as the reverse complement.
GCCGAAGCTCGGCGAGCGGCAGGTGATCGTCGACTGCGACGTCATCCAGGCCGACGGCGGCACCCGCACCGCGGCCATCTCGGGCGCCTGGGTCGCATTGCGGATCGCGGTCGACAAGCTGCTCGCCGCCAAGACCATCGCCGCCGACCCGATCCGAAGCCAGGTCGCGGCGGTCAGCTGCGGCTTCCACAACGGCGCTGCGGTGCTCGACCTCGACTATGTCGAGGACAGCGAGGCCGGCTGCGACGGCAATTTCGTCCTCACGGACGACGGCTCGATCGTCGAGGCGCAGGTCAGCGCCGAGGGCGAATGCTACGACGAGGAAGGGCTGTTGCGGCTTCTGCGGCTCGCCCGCATCGGCTGCTCGGAGATTTTCGACGCGCAACGAAAGGCGGTTGGACGATGAGACCGATC
>DASTZO010000074.1:0-2569 GCA_035764265.1 Sphingomicrobium sp. | reverse complement strand
AGGGCGCAATGGCAGGCGCTGACCGCCAGGCGCGCGCCGCTGCAATTGGGCGAGCGCACGGTGCGCCTCGATCAGCCGCAGGTGATGGGCGTGCTCAACGTCACGCCCGACAGTTTCTCTGACGGCGGCCGGTTCGCCGATGCCGAGGCGGCGGCCGCAGCGGGCGCCGACATGGCCGCGCAAGGTGCGGCGATCGTCGACGTCGGGGGCGAATCGACCCGGCCGGGCGCGAAGCCGGTGTGGGAAGGCGACGAGTCCGAGCGGGTGGCGCCGGTGATCCGCCAGCTCGCGGCAAGCGGAGCGGCGGTGTCGGTCGACACCCGCAAGTCCGAGGTGATGACCGCGGCGCTCGCGGCGGGTGCTCGGCTGGTCAACGACGTCTCGGCGCTGACCTACGACCCGCGCTCGGCCGAGGTGGTCGCCGCGGCCGGGGTCCCGGTCGTGCTGATGCACCACCAGGGCAGCCCGGAGACGATGCAGGATGCGCCGCGCTACGACGACGTGTTGGTCGAGGTCTATCTCTGGCTCGAGGAGCGGATCGCGGCGGCGGAAGGTGCTGGGATCGCCCGTTCGAACATCCTCGTCGATCCCGGCTTCGGCTTCGGCAAGACCGTCGCCCACAATCTCGAGCTGATGAACGGGCTGGCGCTGCTGCATTCGCTCGGTTGCCCGGTCGTGCTCGGGGCGAGCCGCAAGCGGACCATCGGCGCGCTGTCGAACGAGGCGCCGGCGGACCAGCGCCTCGGCGGAAGCATTGCGTTCGCGCTCAAGGCGGCCGGGCAGGGGGCGCAGGTCATCCGCGCCCACGACGTGTTCGAGACCGTCCAGGCGCTCAGGGTCTGGCGGGGCCTGCGCGACCAGGCTTTGACTCCGCGGGCTTGAACGCGACGAGCAACGGGCCGAGCGGCACGGTGACGTCGCGGCGGTGGTTGGCCGGGTCCCACAGAGCGCTGACCGCGCCGTCGAAGAACAGAGCGTCGCGGCACTTCAGCCGGTCGCGGAAGAAGCGCGCGAACTTGCCGAGCGACACCGCATCCTCGCTGATGACGAAGAGCGGCTGGCCGTCGGGGGCGATTCCGACCCCGTTGCGGATATGGCGCGAGCTGCCGTCATGGTCGAACGCCGGGTGGAGCCTGCCGGCGATCACCAGCATCGGCCCCGACTGGGTCGCGACGCGGATGTCGGGAGACGGTTTCCAGTTCGCCGTGGTGACGATCTCGGCCCGGCCGCCGCGGCGCACCTGGAAGACGCCGTTGGGCATCAAGTGGAAATTGCCGCCGCCCTTGCGCCGGTTGATCGCGCGCACCTGCCGGCCCTCGACGATCGCGAGGCCGATCGGGCGGCCGTCCTCGCCGTACATGCCCCCGGTCATCGCGAAGGCGACGGTGCTGGCGCGGCGGCCGAGGCTCTTCTCCAGGTCGGCCAGGCGGCGGACCGGGGTTTCGTCGCGGGCGGCGGCGACCAGCTCGATCCGTCCATTGTCGGGATCGCACACCGTGAAGCGGGCGCCTTCGAACAGGTGCTGGTTGCACGGCGCCCGCGCGGCGATCGGGGCCGGCGGCGCTTTCGACTCGGCCCCGCCGCACGCGGCGAGCAGGTAAAGCAGTGGCAACAGCGCGCTTCGCATGGCCGCGAAGCTAGCGCCTCAGGCGGCGGTGTCGATTCCGAGCTCGCCCAGTTTGCGGTAGAGCGTCGAGCGGCCGATCCCGAGGCGCCGGGCGACCTCGGTCATGCGGCCGCGGTAATGGCCGATGGCGAGTCGGATGATGTCGGCCTCGATCTCCTCCAGCGGCCGCAAATGGCCGTCGTTGCGGTAGAGCGTGACCGACGGCGCGCCGACGAGGGCCTCCTCGCTCTTCGACTGGGTGATCTCGGGCGCGAAGTCGTTGCGGCGGCCGCTGAAGCGCGACTGGATCGCGATGTGCGGGAAATCCTCGGCGGTGAGCGCGCCGCCCTGGCAGTGGAGGCCGGCGCGGAACAGCACCCCGGCGAGCTGGCGGACGTTGCCCGGCCAGCCGTAGCGCATCAGCACCGCGAGCGCGTCGTTGCCGATCGACAGCGGGCGCAGCCGCGCCTGGTCGGCGAAGCGGGCGAGCAGATGGCGGGCGAGCGCCGGGATGTCGCCGCTGCGGTCGCGGAGCGGCGGCAGGGTGACCACGGTCGCGCCGATCCGCTCGGCGAGGCCGGCGTCGAATTCGGGCGGCAGCGGGCGGCTGGTGGTCGCGATCACCCGGACGTCGACCGAATTGCTGCCGTTGCAGCCGACCGGACGGACTTCGCCGGTGGCGAGCACCCGGTCGAGCATTTGCTGGGTCTCGGCCGGAAGCGCGGCGATCTCGTCGAGCAGCAGAGTGCCCGTGTCGGCCTCGACGATCTTGCCGGTCTTGGCGGCGAACGCGCCGGGGAAGGCGCCCTTTTCGTGGCCGAACAGCTGGCTGTCGATGATGTTGGCCGGGATCGCCTTGCAGTCGACGGTCACCAGCGCGCCGCGGGCGCGCAGGCTGGCCGCGTGGATGGCCCGGGCGAAGGTTTCCTTGCCGCTGCCGGGCTCGCCGACGATCAGGATCGG
>DASTZO010000073.1:0-2796 GCA_035764265.1 Sphingomicrobium sp. | reverse complement strand
TTGGCGACGCCATTCACGGTGCCGGCCAGGCCGAATGCGTTCGATCCGGCGCCGTTCGCCGCTCCGGTCGCCGAGCCGGCCGCGTTGGCCGCGCCGGTGACGACGCCGGCGAGGCCGACCGCGTTCGCCGAGCCGTCGCCGTTCGCCGACCCGTCGAGGCCGCCGCCGGCGAGCCCGCTGACGCTGCCGGTCAGCGACCCGGAATTTCCGATCAGGCCGCCCTGGCCGCCGGCCCGGCCGACCCCGCCGAGCGAGCCGTTGACGGCCCCGCCGAGCCCGCCGAGCGAGCCGTTGACGGTTCCGCCGACCGCTCCGCCGAGTGTGCCGTTGACGGCGCCGGTCACTCCGCCGAGCAGCCCGCCGGCGTTCGCCGGGGCGGCGGCAAGAGCGATGGCCGCTCCGGCTATCAGGATGGATTTCGTCATCTCATTCTCCCTTTGTGTCGTCACTGTACGGGGAGAGGTTTCCTCCCGCCCCGGTCCAATGGGAACGGTGGCCCGGCGGAGCTTCATCCCGGCGGGGACGAAACTTCCGGCGGACTGTGGCAAAAAAGCCCGCCGCCCCGGGAGCGAGGGCGGCGGGCCGCTGAGCCTTCGGTAGAAGGTGATCGTTAGTGCGACTGGTGCCGCTCCACCGGCCACGGGCCACCGCCACTTTGCGACGCCCTCTTCGAGCCGGTGCTGGCCTGCCTCGAGCCATTGGCGGAGCTGTTCTTGGCGCCGCTGCTGTTGGCGGAGGTGTTGTTGGCAGCGCCGTTATTGCCGCTCTTGCTGCCGGAGCTGCCGCCGCTCGCGGGCTTGCCGAGCAGCTGGCCCGCGGTCTCGCACAGGCAATCGGCGAGATTGCCGACGGGGTTGCCGCCGGTTCCGCCGAGGCTGGGCAGCGTGACTCCGCCCGGAGCGCCGCCGAGGTTGAGCAGCTTGCCGGAGCCGGCGCCGCGGTTGAGGCTGATCAGCGCCGACCCGTTGGCCGAGCCGTTGGCGTTGGCATTGGCCCTGGCGCCCTTGCGGCTGGCCCTGGCGTTGGCCGAGCCGTCGCCCGACGCCGTGCCGTTGAGGATCGCCGAATGGCCCGCCTTGGTCAGCGAGGCCGTGGCGTTGGCGGCGCTGCTGACCGCGCCGCTGACGTTGAGGCCGCGGCCGTGGCCGATCCGGGTCACCGAAGCCGCGCCGTTGGCGACGCCGTTGACGGTTCCGGCCAGGTTGAGGCCGCGCTGGCCGCCATGGCCGGTCCCGGTCACCGAAGCGGCCGCATTGGCGGCGCCGGTGACGGTGCCGGCCAGCCCGACGCTCTTGCCGGACCGGTTGTTGCCGTTGCCCGAGCCGCTGCCGGATCCGAGCCCGACGATGCTGTTGGCCAGCGAGCCCGGATTGCGAAGCACACCGTTGACGGTCTCGCACAGGCAGTTGCCGAGCGAGCCGACCGGGTTGCCCAGCGACCCGCCGAGCAGCCCGCCGGAGCCGCCGACGACCTGGTTCACGGTGCCGGTGACACCGCCGAGCAGTCCGCCCGATCCGCCGGCATAAGCCGGGGTTGCTGAGATGGTGATTGTTGCCCCGGCAATCAGGATGAACCTTTTCATCGTTCTTCTCCTTTACCGAAAGGGGCCTGGAAGGCTCCCTTCACGACGAGAACGATGCCCGCGGGCCGGTTCATCCATTTTGGAGGTAATCTATTTGGCGCGGACGGCCTTGGGGGCGACCCGGCAATCGGCGCAGACGATCCCGCGGCCGACCCGGCCCTTGCCGGGGCGGGCTTCGGCGACGAGGCGCTGCGGCGACCCGACCAGCGCCAGGCGGGCGGCGGCGAGCGGCGCCGCGAAGCTGGTGCCGCGGACCTTTGCATAGCCCTCGCCCGGAAGGGCGGCGGCCATATCGGCGCCCGGAGCGGCGAAATCGACATGCGTCGCTCTGCCTGCCTCGGGCAGCGCCCGGCCGCGCGCATCGACCCCGGTGACCGCGACCACGCCCGGATAGGAAGCCGGATATTGCGGCGGCGCCGCGGGCCCGTCGTTGCCGACCGCGGCGACGAGTTGGATGCCGCGCGCCCGGACCGCTCCGACCGCCCGTGCGACCAGCCGGTTCGACGGGCCGACGAGGCTGATGTTGATCACGCTCGGCCGGTGGCGGGCCAGCCAGGCGAGCGCCCGGACGACCGCGGTCGCCGAGCCGGCGGCGCGGCTGCCGCCATAGACGTCGGCGACCAGCAGGGACGAGCCGCGGGCGGCGCCCCGGAACGGGCCCTGGTCGCCGACGATCAGCGACGCGACCGCGGTGCCGTGGCCGGTCGGCTGGGGGCTTCCGGAAAAGCCGTTCTGCTCGATCGGAGCGCGGGCCAGCGACGGGTGCGAGGCGACGCCGCCGTCGATCATCCCGATCTTGCGCCCCGGGCCGCTGGTCGCGGCGGCGGCGAGGGCCCCGGCGACCGGAAGCAGCTCGCCTCCCGCCGGCTCGAACAGATGGTCGAAGTCCGCCTCGATCCGCGGCGCCGCCGACCGCAGCCGCTTCAGCGCGTCGCGCGCGCTCATGCCGCGCGGCACCCGCAGGTGGACGACGCGGAGGCCGAGCTCGCCGTGGCGCTCTTCGGTGAGGATGAAGAAGCCGGCCCGCGCCGCGAGCTGCAGCGAAGCCGGATCGGGGTCGATCGCGACCAGCCGGCCGCGCGCCACCGGCTGGCCGCTGCCGTCGCTTTCGAGCTGGCCGCGGTGCGACCGGATCAGTTCCTGGAGCCGCAGCCGGCGGAGCTCGAGAAGCGTCTGGGCGCCCGATTCCGCGATCCGTTCCGGCAGCCCGCCGA
>DASTZO010000072.1:0-6048 GCA_035764265.1 Sphingomicrobium sp. | reverse complement strand
AGATCGGCTACGGCCAGGGCTACACGTACGACCACGACGCCGACGAGGGCTTTTCCGGCGACAACTACTGGCCCGAGGAGATGGAGCCGCAGACCTATTACCAGCCGACCGACCGCGGCTTCGAGGCCAAGGTCGCCGAACGGATCGCTTATTGGGATCGGATGCGCGCCAAACGCGCTAAGGGAAACGACGACAGCGAATAGCGGAGGATGACCATGTATCGGAGCGATGCGCCGACCGCCTACTGGCGCGACCAGATGATCGAATGGGGCCCGCGGGTGATCTTCGCGATCCTGATCCTGGTCGCCACGCACTTCATCGCCAAGATGGTGCAATGGGCGGTGGCCAAGGGGATCGACCGGGTGCCGGTGCTCAAGCGCCACCCGCAGGCCGGCGGCCAGTCGGTCGGGGTCGAGCTCGGCCGGCTCGCTTACTGGCTAGTGTGGCTGGTCGGGCTGATCGCCGCTCTCCAGCCGCTCGGCCTGTCGGGAGTCCTCACCCCCGTCACCAGCCTGACCAATGAAGTGTTCGCCTTCCTGCCGAGGCTGCTCGGCGCCGGGCTGTTCTTCTTCGCCGGGCTGATCCTCGCCCGAATCGTCCGCCACGTGATCGAGGCGGCGCTCGGCGCGCTCAACATCGAGCGGCTGCTCGGCCGCGCCGGGATCAGCATCGGCGAGCCGCCGCTGGCGGTCGACGAGACCGGGGTCGCCACCGAAGGAGCGGCGCCGGCGCGGAGCTCGATCGCCCGGGCGGTCGGGGTCACCGTCTCGGCGACGATCATCATCTTCGCCGCCATCGCCGCGCTTCAGATCCTGCAGATCTCGGCGATCTCCGACCCCGCGACGGCGATGCTCAACTCGATCGCTCTGGCGATCCCGCGCGTGCTCGCCGCTCTGGTGTGGCTGGCGATCGCCTTCCTGATCGGCCGCTGGGTCAAGACCCTGGTCGAGACCGTGCTTCCGAGCCTCGGCTTCGACGACAGCGTGCGCGCGCTCGGGATCATGCCGGCGAGCTCCAACCCGTCGCGGGTCGTCGGGGCGATCGCGATGACCGCGATCCTGCTCGCCGCGGCGATCGAGGCGGCGCGGCAGCTGGGCGGCGACAGCGTCGCCGTGCTGCTGTTCCAGATCACCGAGCTGGGCGGCAAGGTGATCTTCGGCACGGTGATCATCGTCGCCGGCCTGTTCCTCGCGCGCATCCTGTCGTCGCTGGTCGGAAGCTCGACGGGCGAGGCGGGCTACGCGCAGACGATCGTCAAATATGCGATCATCGCTCTGTTCACCGCGATCGGGCTGACCTTCATGGGGCTCGCCGACCAGATCGTGATGATGGCGTTCGGGCTGATCCTCGGCTCGGCCGCGGTGGCGACCGCGCTGGCCTTCGGGCTCGGCGGGCGCGACGCGGCGGCGCGGATCCTCGAGGAGTGGGCGGAAGAGCGGGCGCCGCCGGCGCGGCTGCCGCCGCCGCGAATCCGCAAGGCGCCGCCGCCCGAGCCCGACGACGACGCCCAGCCGCCCTTGGTGTGAGGAGCCGCTTCGCCGCCTTCGTCGCGATCGACTGGTCGGGCGCCAAGGGCCGGCGCCACAAGGGCATCGCCATCGCCGAGGCGCGCGGCGATTCCGCGCCGCGCCTCGTCCGCCCGGGCCACGCCTGGTCGCGCGAGGAGGTGCTCGAGTGGCTCCTGAAGCGCGCCGCGGCGGAGCCGACTCTGTTCGGCTTCGACTTCAGCTTCGCGCCGCCCTTGGTCGAGCGCGGTGAGTATCTGCCCGGCGAGATCGGCGTGCCCGCAACCGCGCGCGAGTTCTGGGCCTATGTTGACCGGCTTTGCGGCGACGAGGACCTCGGCGCCGCGAGCTTCCTCGAGGCCGCGCACCGCAGGCATTTCTATTTCGGCATCGCCGACGGGGCGAAGGCGCCGTTCATGCGATTCCGCCAGTGCGACCAGGCGCTGAACGCGCAGGGCGGCCGCAAGACCGCCAGCGCCTATGATGCGATCGGCGCCGCGCAGGTCGCGAAGGCGAGCTTCTCGGGCATGCGGCTGCTCCACCGGCTGGACGGCAAGGTCGCGATCTGGCCGATGGACCCACTGCCCGAGCACGGCAGCGCGGTGGTCGAGATCTACACCCGCATCTATCTGCGGCGCGCTGGCCTCTCGGGCCGCAAGCTGCGCACCCGCGCCGAGCTCAACCGGGCGCTGACCGGCCTAGGAAGCGCGCCAACACGGCTGCGCTTCGAGCCCAACGACCACCAGACCGACGCGCTGGTCACCGCCGCCGGGATGCGCGCGCTCGCCGCCGATCCGAACGCCTTTGCCCCGGCCGGGCTGACGCCCCATATCGCCCGCACCGAAGGGTGGACGTTCGGCGTCATCTGACGCAAACCGAAGCGGGGCCGGATTAGCTCAGTTGGTAGAGCAGCGGTTTTGTAAACCGAAGGTCGCGGGTTCGAATCCTGCATCCGGCACCATCGCTGGCGCAGCTTGTCCAGGGGACAAGCGAGCACAGCGATCCGCGCGCAGGGCCATCCGGGGGACAAGCGAGCATGGCGATCGCTCGGCCTACACCTCCAGCTCGACCCACAGCGGCGCGTGGTCGCTGGTCTTTTCCCAGCCGCGCGGGGTGCGGTCGACGCCGGCGGCTTTCAGCTTGGGCGCCAGGCTCGGGCTCAAGAGAGCATGGTCGATGCGGATGCCGGCGTCGTGCTGGAACGAATTCCGCCAATAGTGCCAGAAGGTGTAGATCCGCTCGTCCGGGTGGAGCGCGCGGAGGGCGTCGGTCCAGCCCTGCCCGAGCAGCCGCTCGAACCTGGTCCGCGCCTGCGGCGAGAACAACGCGTCCTTCGCCCATCGCTCGGGCTTGTAGACGTCCCGGTCGGTCGGGATGACGTTGAAGTCGCCGATCAGCATCGCCGGGATGCCGCTGTCGAGCAGCTCCCGGGCGTGGACGTGCAGCCGGTCCATCCAGGCGAGCTTGTAGTCGAACTTGGGCCCCGGCCACGGGTTGCCGTTGGGCAGATAGAGGTTGCCGACCAGAAGGCCACAGACCGCCGCCTCGATGTAGCGGCTGTGGCGGTCCTCCGGGTCGCCGGGCAGCCCGCGCCGGGTCTCGACCGGGTCGCCGACGCGGCTCAGGATCGCGACCCCGTTCCAGCTTTTCTGGCCGTGCCAGATGCTCGCATAGCCGGCTTGCTCGAGCTCCTTTTGCGGAAACCGCTCGTCGAGGGTCTTGAGCTCCTGCAGGGCGGCGATGTCGGGCTGGAACTCGCCGAGCCAGCGCAGCAGCACCTCGAGGCGGGTGGTGATTCCGTTGATGTTGTAGCTGGCGATCCGAAGCCGGCGAGTCGCCGCGCCTTTATCCACAAGATTCTTGGGCAAAACGGGTTTTTTGGCCATCGCGGCAGGAACCACCCGAGGCGCAAATCGTTCTGTTTGCGTGCTTCGAATCCTTCGGGAAGAGAAGCATGGGAGCCCCGGCAACTTCGGTTGCCGGGGCTTACGTGTTTGGGCCCCTAGAGATCTCTTGGGGCCCTAGAGATCGCGCGGCCGAGCATCGGCCAGCACCATCCGCCGCGCCCGATCCGGCAGCGGGTATTTGTTCCCGCTGGCACAATTGAACAGCAGGACGGTCTCGCCGCGCCCGACCAGCCCTCGCTCGAGCGCCAGCCGCCAGCCGGCGAGCACCGCTCCGCCCTCCGGGCACAGCAGCAGGCCGTCGTCGCGAGCGACGTCGTCGACCGCCTCGAGGATCGCATCCTCCTCGACCGCCAGGGCCGCGCCGCCGCTGTCGCGCACCGCGCGCAGGATCAGGAAATCGCCGACGGCCCTGGGCACCCGGATTCCGGTCGCGACCGTGGCCGGGTCCTCCCAGCGCTCGGCGAACTCGTCGCCGCGTTCGAACGCCCGGACGATCGGTGCGCAGCCGGCCGCCTGGACCGCGAACATCCGCGGGCGCGGCGGCCCGATCAGCCCGACCGACCCCAGTTCGTCGAACGCCTTCCACATGCCGATGAGGCCGGTGCCGCCGCCGGTCGGGTAGAAGATCGCCTGCGGCAGCGTCCAGCCAAGCTGCTCGGCGAGCTCGAAGCCCATCACCTTCTTGCCCTCGAGCCGGTACGGCTCCTTGAGCGTCGAGCAATCGAACCAGCGCCCTTCCGCGGCCCCCTCGGCGACCAGCCGTCCGCACTCGTCGATCTGGCCGTCGGCGACATAGACCTTCGCGCCATAGGCCGCGGTCTCGCGCACGTTGATCTCGGGCGTCTCGGCCGGGCAGATCACGACGGTCTCGATCCCCGCCCGGGCGCCGTAGGCGGCGAGCGCGGCGCCGGCATTGCCGTTGGTCGGGATCGCCATCCGGTGAACCCCGAAATGCCTGGCCATGGTCACCGCCATCGCCAGCCCGCGCGCCTTGAACGAGCCGGTCGGCAGCCGGCCCTCGTCCTTGACCAGCAGGCTCGAGGCGCCGGCGCGCTCCGCGGTGCGGGCGAGCGGCACGATCGGGGTCTCGGGCTCGCCGAGGCTGACCGGCGCGACGCCGTCCGGAAGCGGCAGCAGCTCGCGCCATTTCCACATCGTCCGCTCGCGCAAGGCGAGATCATCGCGGGTCAGGGTCGCGCGCGCTTCCTCCACATCGTAGCGCACCAGCAGCGGCTTTCCGGCGCTCGACAGGCCGTGCACCTGTCCGGCCGCATAGCGTTCGCCGGTCAGCGAGCATTCGAGGTGGGTGACCGGCATCGCCGCTAGCACTCGCCGCAGTCGCCGGGCGCCTGCCGCTCAACCTGGATGGTCGAATGGGCGATCTGGAACCGGGCGCGCAGAAGCTCGCGCGCGGCGCCCAGCAGCCGGTCGGGCTCGCCCGCCGGCGCGACCAGATGCGCGGTCAGGGCGGTCTCGGTCGTGCTGAGCGGCCAGACGTGCAGGTCGTGCACCGCCAGCACCCCGTCGAGCGCGCCAAGCTCGGCCTCGACCTCGTCGAGCTCGATCCCGGCGGGCACTCCGGCGAGCGACATCCACACCGATTCCTTGAGGAGCGAGATGCTGCTCCAGAAGATCACCCCGGCGATGGCCAGGCTCATCACCGGGTCGATCCACTGCTGGCCGGTCGACAGGATCAGGAAGCCGGCGACGACCACGGCGGCGGACACCGCGGCGTCGGCGCTCATGTGCAGGAAGGCGCCGCGGATGTTGATGTCGTGCGCCCGGCCGCCCGCGAACAGCAAAGCGGTGGCGCCGTTGATGACGATCCCGACCGCCGCGACCGCCATCACCGTCGCGCCGTCCGCGACCGCCGGATGGAACAGCCGCCGGATCGCTTCGGCGGCGATGGCGCCGATCGCGACCAGCAGCAGCAGGGCGTTGACCAGCGCCGCGAGGATCGACGCTTTCTTCAGCCCGTAGGTGAAGCGCGGCGAGCGCGACGTCCGCGCCATCTTCGCCCCGGCCCAGGCGACCATCAGCCCGAGCACGTCGGACAGATTGTGGCCGGCGTCGGCGATCAGCGCCATCGAGCCGGCGATGAACCCGTAGACGGTCTCGACGACGACGAAGCCGAGGTTGAGCGCGATCCCGACCGCGAACGCGCGGCCGTAGTCGGACGCGTGGACGTGACCATGGGAATGTCCGGCGCTCATCGCGGCGGGGCCTAGCCATAGCCGCGCGCGAAGACAAACGGCGCCCCGCCGATCGGCTCCTAGAAGCTGAAGCGGGCGCTCAACCGGATGTCGCGGCCGGCCATCGGCACATAGTCCTTGGTGAACGAGGCATGGCGCCGCGCATCGACGTCGAAAATATTGTTCGCCGAGAGCACCACGGCCGTCTCCCGCTCCTTGCCCCACGGCCGCCACGCAACCGAGGCATTGACCAATGTGTGGCCGTCGGTCGGGTTCTCGAACGCCGCGACGCGCTCCTGGTCGTCGACCCACTCGACCTCGACCCGCCCATCCCAGCGGTCCGATTGCGCCTCGAGTCCGCCGAGCAGGCGAAGCGGCGGAATCCGCGGAACCGGGCCCGCTCCCTTGACCGTCGCCCGGACATAATCGCCGACGACGTCGCCG
>DASTZO010000071.1:0-3242 GCA_035764265.1 Sphingomicrobium sp. | reverse complement strand
GCCCGAGAGGAGATGGCAATGGCCCGCGCCTGGCACCTGAAGAGCCGCCCGGAAGGGCTGCCGACCGCCGACAATTTCGAATTGAAGCCGATCGAGCTGCCCGGCCTCGGCGAGGGCATGGTGCGCGTCGCCAACCGCTGGCTGTCGGTCGACCCCTACATGCGCGGCCGGATGAACGACGTCAAAAGCTACGTGCCGCCGTTCGCGCTCGGCGCGCCGATGGAGGGCGGGGCTCTCGGCGAGGTGGTCGAATCCAGGGCCGAGGGCTTCAAGCCGGGCGACCTCGTCGTCCACATGGCCGGCTGGCGCGACGAGGCGGTGCTTCCGGCCGCGGCGGTCACCCGGCTCCCCGACCTCGGGGTCGAGCCGCAGGCGTTCCTCGGCAACCTCGGCCTCACCGGCGGCACGGCCTATTTCGGGCTGCTCGACGCGGCCCAGGCTAAAGAAGGCGATTTGGTCTTCGTCTCGGCCGCCGCCGGGGCGGTCGGCTCGACGGTGGTCCAGATCGCCAAGGCCAGGGGCATGACCGTGATCGGCTCGGCCCGCGGCGCGGCCAAGTGCGAGTTCGTCCGCTCGCTGGGCGCCGACGCGGTCGTCGACTACACCGCCGGGCCGGTCGTCAAGTCGCTCGCCGCCGCCGCTCAAGACGGAATCGACGTCTATTTCGACAATGTCGGCGGCGACCATCTCGACGCCGCTTTGGCGCTCGCGCGCCGCAACGCCCGCTTCGCGATCTGCGGCATGATCGGCGGCTATAATGCGGCCGAGCCGATGTGCCTGCGCTACATCATGCGGATCATCGCCATGCGCATCCGGCTGCAGGGCTTCATCTTCACCGACTATCTGCCGCGCCTGGCCGAATTCTACCGCGACATGGGCGGCTGGATCGCGAGCGGCCACGTCAAGTCACGCGAAACCATCGTCGAGGGTCTCGAGCGGATGCCCGACGCCTTCCTCGGCCTGTTCGAGGGCGCCAACACCGGCAAGATGCTGGTCCGGCTCTAGAAGCGGCAGGCGGCCGGGTCGCCGGTCTCCAGCCCGCGGCGGAGCGCCGCCTGGCGCTGGGCCGCGGTGCCGTGGGTGAAGCTTTCGGGGACCACCCGCCCCTGCATCTGCTTTTGCAGCGTGTCGTCGCCGATCGCCTCGGCCGCGCGCATCCCCTCCTCGACATCCCCGGGCTCCAGCAGATTCTGGTCGCGCGCCGCCCACACGCCCGCGTAGCAGTCCGCCTGAAGCTCGACCGCGACCTGGATCTGGTTGCCCTCGGTGCGGCTGGCCGATGCCTGCGCCCGCTGCGCGCTCTCGAGCGTGCCCTGCAGGTTCTGGACGTGGTGGCCGACCTCGTGGGCGATCACATAGGCCATCGCGAAATCGCCGGGCGCGCCGAAGCGCTGCGCCAATTCGCTGAAGAATTGCGGGTCGATGTAGATGCTCTGGTCGGTCGGGCAGTAGAACGGGCCCATTGCCGCCTGCGCCGCGCCGCAGCCCGACTGGTCGGTGTTCGAGTAAGCGATCATTTTGGTCGGCTGGTACTGAGCGCCGGTGCGGGCGAAAATCTCGCTCCAGCGGCGCTCGGTCGAGCCGAGCACCCGGGCCAGCAGATCGCGGGTGTTGGGATCGATGGTCGACTGGCCGGACGGAGCCGTGGTGCTGGTCCCGCCGCCGGGCAACAGTCCGCCGCCGCCGAGGCTGGTCAGCGCGCAATAGCCGAGCAGCAGGACGAGCACTCCGACGATCCCGAACTTGCTCGCCACCAGCGGCAGCAGGCAGCCGAGCAGGTTGCTGCCGCCGCCGCCGAACCCGCCGCGGCCGGTCCGATCGATGAAATGACCGCTGGGATCTTCGTCGCCTAGGCGCATCCGCCGTCCTCCCGTTGAGCCTCTCCAATGCGCGAGCGGCCGTGGCGGTTGCAAATCGCCTCCGCCCGGACAAGGAGCGCTGACGAAGGAGGGCGCATGATTCTCGAAGGCAAGGTCGCGCTGGTCACCGGGTCGACGTCGGGCATCGGGCTGGAGATCGCGCGCGCGCTGGCGGCCGAAGGCGCGGCGGTGATGCTCAACGGGTTCGGCGACCGGCAAGAGATCGAACGGTTGTGCGGCGAGCTTGGAGCGGTCCACGACGGCGCCGACCTGTCCGACCCGTCGGCGATCGAGGCGATGCTCGACCGCTGCTCGGCCGAGCTCGGCGCGCCCGATGTGCTGGTCAACAATGCCGGCATCCAGCACGTGTCGCCGGTCGAAAGCGTCCCGCCCGGGAAATGGGACGCGATCATCGCCATCAACCTGTCGGCGGCGTTCCACACGACCCGGCTGGCGCTGCCGGCGATGCGGGCGAGGAAATGGGGCCGGATCATCAACACGGCGTCGGCCCACAGCCTGGTCGCAAGCCCCAACAAGTCGGCCTATGTCGCCGCCAAGCACGGCATCGCCGGCCTGACCAAGACGGTCGCCCTGGAAGCGGCGCGCGACGGGGTCACCGTCAACTGCATCTCGCCCGGCTACGTCTGGACGAGCCTGGTCGAGAACCAGATTCCCGACACGATGAAGGCCCGCGGCCTGACCCGCGAGCAGGTGATGAACGACGTGCTGCTCGCCGCCCAGCCGACCAAGCGCTTCGTCACCCCCGAGGAGGTGGCGGCGCTGGCGCTGTTCCTGTGCCGCGACGAGGCCGCCTCGATCACCGGCGCCAACCTCAGCATGGACGGCGGCTGGACCGCGCAATGACGCGCGCTTTCGCCCTGCTCGCCCTCGGCCTGTGCCTCGCGGCCTGCTCGGCGATGCGGCCGAGCGGCGCGGTGATCGACGCGCCGACGCGCGACTGGCGCGCGGTCGCGACGAACGACGACCGCGAGCGGCTGCGCGACTGGCGCGGCGCGTTCGTCTCCGGGCTCAAGGCGGCGCGCGGCGCCGGCCATGGCGAAGCCATCGCCCGCGAAGGGGTGCTGCTCGAGCCCGATTCGGCGCTTCCCGGCGGGGCGATTCCCAATGGCGATTACCGCTGCCGGGCGATCAAGCTCGGCGCAAAATCGCCGGGGCTGCTCGATTATGTCGCTTACCCGCCCTTCGCCTGCCGGATCCGCCAGGAGCGCGACCTCCAGGGATTCGCCAAATTGACCGGCTCGCAGCGCCAGGTCGGCCTGATCTTCCCGGGCGACGCGATGCGCCAGGTGTTCCTCGGCACGCTGGTGCTTGGCGACGAGCGGCGGGCGATGCAATATGGCCGCGACCAGGAGCGCGACGTCG
>DASTZO010000070.1:0-5634 GCA_035764265.1 Sphingomicrobium sp. | reverse complement strand
TGGCCGTTGGAATCGGCGCAGAACCAGGCGTTTGTGTAGGCCGGCGGAAGGCCGATCGCATTCAGCCGCTCGATCGTCTCGCGGTCGGTGATCCGCTCGCCCTTGGCGTCGAAATAGGCCCAGTAGCGGCCCATCCGCTTGCGGGTGAAGCCGGGTTCGCAATCGCTGCTGTGGCGGAGCATCAGGCGTTCAATTCTTGCGGCATTGGCCGGCATAAGCGAGTGGTGGCTGCACATGTTCCTGCGGGCGGCCCGAGGAGGCGGCGATTCCGGCGATCGGTGATTCCAGAGTGCTGATCATGGCGACCGACGGCTTCGAGGAATCGGAGCTGTTCGGCCCGCTCGAAATCCTGACGCGCCGCGGGGCCGAGGTCCGCCTGGCGGCGCCGACGCCGAGCCCGATCCAGGCGACGGTGCGCGACGATCCCGGTAAGGTCATCCGGCCCGACCTCACGATCGGGCAAGCGGACGCCGCGGATTTCCACGCGCTGCTGCTTCCGGGCGGGGTGCGCAACCCCGACGCGCTGCGCACCGATGCCGAGGCCATCGCGCTGATCCGCGCCTTCGCCGAGGCCGGCAAGCCGGTCGCGGCGATCTGCCACGGGCCGTGGCTGCTGGTCGAGGCCGACCTGCTGCGCGGGCGCAAGGCCACCTGCTGGCGCTCGATCCGCACCGACCTTGCGAACGCGGGCGCGATCCTGCTCGACCAGCCGGCGGTGACCGACGGCAATATCGTCACCAGCCGCATGCCCGAGGACGTCGAGGCGTTCACCGAGGCGTTGATCGCCCTCATCGAGCGCTAAGCGACTGGAAACCAATTTCCGCTAAGCCCGCAGGCGATGGAATGGGCAAGCGAGGACAATCCCGTCGAGCAGGCGGTCGACGTCGCGGCCGCCGCGCTGTTCGCGGCCGCCGTCGGCTTTGCGGCCGGTGCAGCGGGGCTCGGGGCCGGGGCGACGATCTTCGCGGCCACGGCAACGTCCCTGCCGGTCTATGCCGTCCTCAAGAGCGTCGCGGCCGGCGAGCGGGTCTACGCGTTGCCCGCCTTCGAGCCGGCGCCGCTCGAGCTGGCCAGTCATTCCGACGATGACGAGCTTCTGCTCGAGGACCGGCTCGGGATCGTGACGCCCGATGCTCGGGTCGTGTGTCTGTTCGGCCCAGGCCAGAGGTCGGGAGGGTGCGCCTCTTCCAGCTCCGCACTTCCCGATGCTTCGCAAGCGCTGACCGCGGCGCTGGCCGAATTGCGCCGCTCGTTGCGCTGAGTCTTACTCGAGGACCGTCAGCGCCTCGATTTCCAACGTCACGGACAGGTCCAGCTCGCGCGTCGGGATTCCGGCCACGGCGATGTCGGCGACGATGTGGCCGGGGATGGCGAATTCGGCATCCTCGATTCCGCTGACGAACCCATCGACCAGCGTTTGCGCATCCGCGCCAACCACGCGCAGAGTGACCAGATGCCGTTCGCCGGCAAGCGTAAGCGATTGCCAGTCGACCGAACGGATTTCGCTGAGCAAAATCCTATCACGCTGGTCTCCGGCGCGGTCGAGCAGGGCGCGGAGCAGCCCGGACGCGGCCCGGGACATCACCATGTTCAACATTGCGCGGCCTCCAGGAACGCCCGGACTCGTCGGACGGTCCCGGGTCGCGGCTCCCTTCCTTTCCGCAGATCGAAAACAAAACGAGGGTCGCCAAGGGCTTCTCGTCCAAAACGGGTCGGAGCCGTGTGGCTACGGCGCAGAAATTTTTCTATCTCTCGAAGCAAGTGCACTCTTCATTCCTTATAATCCAGAGCGACTCGGCTACATATTATTTCCCAACGCATCTCCTACTTGTCTAGGCAGTTGCCTATAATTAAGAAAAGATAGTTAAGGGAACGGGATGTTGTCAGAACCGCGGCTTGTCATCGAACGCCTCTGCGCCGAGCGGGGGGAGGACTTCGCCGGCCTGTCGCGGATGCTCGGCAGGAACCCCGCCTATATCCAGCAATTCGTCCGCCGCGGGGTGCCCAAGCGCCTCAAGGAGGCCGAGCGCCGCAAGCTGGCGCGCTATTTCGCGATTTCGGAATCGCTGCTCGGCGGCCCGGCCGAAGAAAGCGGGCCGGGCGGGCTGGTCCCGGTCAAGCGGATCGCGGTCCGGGCCTCGGCAGGGCCGGGAGCGCTGGTCGGCGGGGAGGCCGCCAAGCCCTATTTCGGTTTCGACGGGCGGTGGCTGAAGGCGCTGACCTCGACCGCCCCGGGCAAGCTGTCGATCATCCGGGTCGAGGGCGATTCGATGGCCCCGACCCTGAACGCCGGCGACGACATATTGGTCGACCCGGGCGACTGCACCGACCGGTTGCGCGACGGCATCTACGTGATGCGGGTCGACGACGCGCTGGTCGTCAAGCGGATCGCACTGCACCCGGTCGGGCACCGGGTAACCGTCCAGTCCGACAATCCGGCTTACCCTGACTGGCCCGATTGCGACATGGAGGAGATCCACTGCATCGGCCGAGTGATCTGGGCGGGGCGGCGGATCGACTGAGCGCCTAGCGCCGGCGGTCGAGCAGCCACAGCAGGAGCGCCGCCGCGGCGCCCAGCCCGGTGCCGGTCAATATGCCCTTCATCGGGTCGCCGGCGGCGATTCCCCAGCCGAAGCCGGCGAGGATGCCCAGGGTGAGGAAAATGCCGCCGGCGCGGGCGTTGCGTCTGGCCATGCGGCGCCATGGCAGACGGGCCCCGGCCGCTCCAGCCCCAAAGTGCGCTCCTGTGGTCAACGCCGCGTTGACGACCTTTGTCGGCAGTCGCGTAACAAGCGCCGGTTTAAGGCCGCCTCCATGGATTCACCGTTCATCAGCGGGCGAGCGGCGCTGGCCGACGCGGCCGAGCTTCTCGAGCGCTTCGGCGCGCACGCCGGCACCGAGGCCGCGGCGCGCGCGGACACCAGCCGCAACGCCGGCAACGTCAGCCGCTTTTGCCACTGGCGCCAGATCGAGCGGGTGATCGTGGCGCTCGGCAGCGACGAGGTGCGCGGCACGGTCCACTGATTGGACGGCCGCTGAATCAAGGGCTTGGGGCGTTCATACTGGCGCGGTTCAGGAGTGCTGGCTAGGCTGGCGCGATGAACCGGCGGGGAGTGAACAGGCGAGCCAATCGCTTGCGGGCGATTGGAGCCTGTCGCTCGCGGGTGGCGGCGCGGCTGTGGTGCGCGGCCGCGCTGGCGCTGGCGCCCGCCGCTCCGGGCCTCGCGCAACCCGCGCCTCCGGGCGGCCCGGCCGAGCTCGATCCCTCGGCCCCACTGGACCCGATGCCCGACCTCGGCCTCGACTGGCCGGACCCCGGCGCCGCCGATGAGCCCGCAGCTGAGCCGGACCCGCAGCACATCGCTCAGGAGCCGGAGGCGCCGCCGCCGGTCTCCGACGGAGCCGCCGAGCTTCGCTATGCGATTGCGTTCGAAGGCCTGGAGAAGATCGGGCCGACCGATGAGCTGATCGCCTCGTTCGAAGCGCAGTCGGTGCTTCACAAGGAGCGCGGCGACGCCGCCAACGCGGCCCAGGTCGACCGCCGCTCGCGCGCCGATGCCGAGCTCCTCGCCGAGCTATTGCGCAGCCACGGCTATTACGATGCGATCGTCGAGCCGCGGATCGAGTGGACCGGCGGAACGCTGCTGGTCGTGCTCGAAGCCAGTCCGGGCGAGCAATACCGGTTCCAGTCGGTCGAGCTGCCCGGCCTCGAAGCGGCGGGCGCCGAGGCGGCGTCGCTGCGCGAGGCGTTCGCGGTCAAGGCCGGCGACCCGGTCGTCGCCGAGGACGTGATCGCGGCCAATGTCGCCTTGAAGGTCGCGCTCGGCGAGCAGGGCTTCGCTCTGGCCGAGGTCGGCGAGCAGGAAATCCTGATCGACCACGAGACCCGCCGGGCGCGGCTGGTGCTGCCGGTCAGGACCGGCCCGCTGGCGTCGTTCGGAGTGCTCCGGGTCAGCGGCCGGCCGCCGTTCAGCCCGGCCCACGTCGCGCGCATCGCCCGCTTTGAGCCCGGCCAGCAGTTCCGCCGCTCGAAGGTCGACGACCTCCGCCGGGCCCTGATCGCCACCGGGCTGGTCGCCTCCGCCGAGGTCAGGGTAGTCCCGGCCGCCGACGGGCGAACCGTCGACCTTGCCGTCCACCTCGACCCGGCGCCGATGCGCACCATCGCCGGCGAGCTCGGCTACGGCACCGGCGAGGGCGTCCGCGCGGAGGCCAGCTGGCAGCACCGCAACCTGTTCAACCCCGAAGGGGCGCTGACCGTCCGCGGGGTCGCGGGAACCCAGGAGCAGCTCGCCGCGGTCCAGTTCCGCCGCAACAATTTCATGGCGCGCGACCAGGTGCTCAACCTGCACGCCCTGGCCAGCCACACCGACCGCGACGCCTATGAGGCCAAGACCCTGCTGATCGGCGGCAACATCGAGCGGCAGAGCAACATCATCTGGCACAAGAAATGGACGTGGAACGTCGGCGCCGACCTGCTCGCGACCGACGAGCGCGGAGTCTTCGATTCCCTCGGAATGAAGGATACCAAGACCTTCCTGATCGCCGCCTTCCCGGCCAACCTCGGCTACGACGGCAGCGACGATTTGCTCGACCCGACCAGGGGGTTCCGGCTCGGCGGGCGGATCAGCCCCGAAATCTCGGCCCACGGCGGCAAGTTCGCCTACGCGCGCGCCCAGCTCGACGGCAGCGCCTACCGGCCGGTGTCGCCGGGCGTCGTCGCCGCCGGCCGGGTGCGCGCCGCGACCATCTTCAATGCCGAAGCCATGTCGATCGCCCCGTCGCGGCGGCTGTACGCGGGCGGCGGCGGATCGGTCCGCGGCTACGGCTACCAGAAGCTCGGGCCCCGCGACCTCGACGGCGACCCGATCGGCGGCCGCGCACTTGCCGAGTTCGCGCTCGAGGCGCGCGTCCGACTGAAGGCGTTCGGAGGCAATTTCGGTGTCGTTCCGTTCCTCGACGGCGGCACCCTGACCAACGACAGCTGGCCCAGGTTCAGCGGCTGGCAGTTCGGCGCCGGGCTTGGCGTCCGCTATTATTCGAGCTTCGGGCCGATCCGGATCGACGTCGGCACGCCGTTGAACCCGCGCGAGGGCGACGGCCCGGTCGCGGTCACCGTCTCGCTCGGCCAGGCGTTCTAGAGTGGCCGAGGAAGCTCTTCCGGCCGAGACGACGGTTCGGCGCGAGCGGCGCCTGCGCAGCGACTGGCCCCGCCGCCTCGCGCAGGAGCTGCTGGCGCTGGTCGTGTCGCTGCTGATCCTGCTGGCCGCCGGGCTGGTGCTGCTCGACACGGCTCCGGGCCACCGCTTCATCGTCGACCGAATCGCCCGGATCGAGACCGCGTCGGGGCTCAACATCCGAATCGGCCGGATCGACGGGTCGGTGTTCGGCAAGTCGAAGCTGAAGAATGTGACGGTGTCCGACACGCGCGGCGTCTTCCTCACGTCGGGGGAGATCGAGCTCGACTGGGCGCCGGGCGCGTGGCTGTACAACTCGCTTCACATCGACCGGCTGTATGCGCGCCAGGTGCGGCTGACCCGGCTGCCCAAGCTGAGGCCGACGGGGCGCAAGGGCCCGATCCTGCCCGGCTTCGACATCCACATCGGCGAGCTGGTGATCGACCGGCTCGAGCTC
>DASTZO010000069.1:0-3987 GCA_035764265.1 Sphingomicrobium sp. | reverse complement strand
GTGGCACTGCATGCTCTCCGGCTACGGCAATTTCCCCGACGCGGCGAAGCTGGGCCCGCCCGGGCCCGACGTCGTCCGGGTCGACATGGACGAGATCGACCGCTTCATCGCCGAGAGCGTGAAGGCCTTCCCGCGCCACGCCGAGGCGCTCGGATTGCTCGAGGCCGCCGCATGATCCTCCGGCTTGCGGCCTTGCTGGCGATCGCGGCCGTGCCGGCGGCGGCCGGCATCTCGGCCGGACGGCTCGACGACCTCGGCGTCGTCCAGTCGCGCCACGCCGACCCGCGCAAGGTCACGGTCTGGCTGCCATCGAGCTACCGGCCGGGCGGGCCGAGGCACTCGGTGCTTTATATGCACGACGGCCAGAACCTGTTCGATCCCGAGACCGGCTATGGCGGCATGGAGTGGACAATCGACGAGGTGCTCGACCGGCTGATCCGCGAGAACAAGGTCCGCCCGACGATCGTCGTCGCGATCTGGAACACGCCCAAGCGCCTGCGCGAATATGTGCCGTCGAAGGCGTTCCGGCACTTATCCCCGGCCTACATGGAGCGGGTCCGCGGCCTCTACGGCGGCGACCCATTGTCCGACGGCTATCTGCAATTCATCGTCCGCGAGCTCAAGCCGCGCATCGACCGGACATACCGTGTGCGCACCGGCCGCGCCGACACCGCGATCATGGGCTCGTCGATGGGGGCGCTGATCTCGCTCTACGCGATCAACGAATATCCGCGCGTGTTCGGGGCGGCGGGGATGGTTTCGACCCACTGGCCGCTGATGATCCCGCCCAAGGGCCAGTCGCTGAGCGACGCGGAATATGAGACGGTGTCGTCGGCGTTCGAGCGCTACCTCGCGCCCGCTCTGCCGTCGCCGCGCACGCACCGCCTCTATTTCGACCACGGCAGCGAGACCCTCGACGCGGTCTACGCCCGCTACCAGCGGCGGATCGACCGGGTGGTCGCGAGGCGCGGCTATCGTCCGGGCGCCAACTGGGTCAGCCGCAACTTCCCCGGCCAGGCGCACAACGAGACCAGCTGGGCGTCGCGGGTCGAAATCCCGCTGCGTTTCCTGCTGCCGCCGCGTAAGGGGGCGCATGGCCGATAAGGTTTCCGCATTGCTGCTGTTCGGAGCGACCGGCGACCTGGCGCGCCGGATGCTGTTGCCGTCGCTCTACGGGCTCGACGCCGACGGGCTGCTGCCCGACGAGCTGGTCGTCATCGGCACCGCCCGCAGCGAGCTCGACGACGACGCCTACCGGGCCAGGGCAAGGCAGGCGCTCGACGAGCATCTTCCCGCCGGATTCTTCAATTCCGAGGTCGGCGAGCGATTCCTCAAGCGGCTGCGCTACGTGCCGCTCGACATCGGCGACGAGTCCGGATTCGAGCGGCTCGCCGAGGCGGTCGGCGACCCGGAGCGCGGGCTGGCGATCTTCCTGTCGACCGCGCCGTCGCTGTTCAAGCCGACCATCGACGGGCTCGCGGCCGCGGGCCTCGCCTGCCCGACCGTGCGCATGGCGCTCGAGAAGCCGCTGGGGTCGGACCTGACGTCGAGCCGCGAGATCAACGATTCGGTCGCCGCCGCCTTCCCCGAGGAGCGCACGTTCCGGATCGATCATTATCTCGGCAAGGAAACGGTCCAGAACCTGCTTGCCCTGCGCTTCGCCAACTCGCTGTTCGAGCCGCTGTGGAACAGCACCCACATCGACCATGTCCAGATCAGCGTCGCCGAGACGGTCGGGATCGAGGGCCGCGGCGATTATTACGACGGCGCCGGTGCGCTTCGCGACATGGTCCAGAACCACATGCTGCAATTGCTGGCGCTGGTGGCGATGGAGCCGCCGACCAACTTCGACGCGACCGCGGTGCGCGACGAGAAGGTCAAGGTGCTGCGTTCGCTTCGCCGGCCGGCCGCCGACACCATCGCGGCCCACATCGTCACCGGCCAGTACGGCCGCGGGGCGATCGACGGCGAGACCGTGCCTGGCTATGCCGAGGAGCTCGGCCGCGACAGCTCGACCGAGACGTTCGTCGCCTTGAAGGCCTATGTCGACAATTGGCGGTGGAAGGGCGTGCCTTTCTATCTGCGCACCGGCAAGAGGCTGCCCGAGCGCCAGACCGAGATCTACATCCAGTTCAACGGCGTGCCGCACTCGATCTTCGCCGCGCGGGGCGCAACGACCAGTCCAAACAAGCTGGTCATCGGCCTCCAGCCCGAGGAGACCATCCGCCTGCTGATGATGGCCAAGACTCCGGGGCTCGACCGCCAGGGGATCCGGCTGCGCGAGGTGCCGCTCGACCTCGGCCTCGCCGATGCGTTCGCCGACCGGCGGCGGCGGATCGCCTACGAGCGGTTGCTGCTCGACCTGATCGAGGGCGACCCGACGCTGTTCGTGCGCCGCGACGAGGTCGAGGCGCAGTGGGAATGGATCGACGCGATCCGCGCCGCCTGGGGGGAGGCCGGGGTCGCACCGCGGCCTTATGCGGCCGGCACCTGGGGGCCATCGGCGGCGATCGCGCTGACGGAGCGCGACGGCGTCAGCTGGCACGAGTAAACGGCGGCGGACCGCCGCAGGAGTCGAACAATGACGCTCAACGCAACCGTGGCCCGGGTCACCGACCGGATCATCGAGCGCTCGAAGCCCAAGCGGCGGCGCTACCTCGAGCTGATCGCCGACCAGAAGGAGCGCGGCATCAGCCGGCCGCGGATGTCGTGCGGCAATTTCGCCCACGGCTTCGCTGCCGCCGGCGACGACAAGCAGCCGATCCGCACTCTGGCCGGGCCCAACATCGGCATCGTCACCGCATTCAACGACATGCTCTCGGCGCACCAGCCGTACGGGCGCTATCCCGAGCAGATCAAGATATTCGCCCGCGAGGCGGGGGCCACCGCGCAGGTCGCCGGCGGGGTGCCGGCGATGTGCGACGGGGTGACCCAGGGCCAGCCGGGCATGGACCTGTCGCTGTTCAGCCGCGACGTGATCGCGATGAGCACCGCGGTCGCATTGAGCCACGGCATGTTCGACGCGGCGGCCCTGCTCGGCATCTGCGACAAGATCGTGCCCGGCCTGCTGATCGGGGCGCTGCGCTTCGGCCATCTGCCGGCGTTGCTGATCCCCGGTGGGCCGATGCCGTCGGGCCTGCCGAACAAGGAGAAGCAGCGCGTCCGCCAGCTGTTCGCCGAGGGCAAGGTCGGCCGCGACGAGCTGCTCGAGGCCGAGGCCAAGTCGTACCACAGCGCCGGCACCTGCACCTTCTACGGCACCGCCAACTCCAACCAGATGATGATGGAGCTGATGGGGCTGCACATCCCCAATGCGGCGTTCATCAACCCGAACACGCCGCTCAGGCAGGCGCTGACCCGCGCCGCTGTCCACCGGCTGGCGGAACTGGGGCGCGAGCGCATCCGGCCGATCGGCGAGGTGGTCGACGAGAAAGCCATCGTCAACGCGATGGTCGGGCTGCTGGCAACCGGCGGCTCGACCAACCATGCGATCCATCTGCCGGCGATCGCCCGCGCCGCGGGGATCACGGTCGACTGGGAGGATTTCGCCGGCCTGTCGGCCGCCGTGCCGCTGATCGCGCGAATCTATCCCAACGGAGCGCGCGACGTGAACGACTTCCACGCCGCCGGCGGGATGGCGTTTGTCGCCGCCACGCTTCTGTCGCAGGGCCTGATCCACGCCGACACCCTGACCGCCGGCGCCGACGATTTTTCCGCCTACACGGCGAGCCCGGCGATCGAGGGCAATGCGCTGGTGTGGAAAGCCGCGGGCGACAGCCTCGACCTCGACATGCTGCGCCCGGTCACTGACCCGTTCCTGCCCGACGGCGGAATGAAGCTGGTCGCGGGCAATTTGGGCCGGGCGATCTTCAAGACCAGCTCGGTCGAGGCCGATCGCTGGACCATCGAGGCGCCGGCGCGCTGCTTTTCCGACCAGAACGCAGTGCTCGAGGCGTTCAAGGCCGGCGAGCTCGACCGCGACGTCGC
>DASTZO010000068.1:0-4154 GCA_035764265.1 Sphingomicrobium sp. | reverse complement strand
AAGACGGTCTTCCACGCCAGCGTCAGCCGCTCGCCGAAATGGGAGCGGACCCAGTCGGCCATGAACTGGCTCGGCATCAGGATTTCGAGCGCTCCGCTGTCCGGCTCGAACGCACCGAGGACCGCGGGCTTGAGCCAGCCGTCGAACGTCCGTGCGCCAAGGTCGCGGCGAAGGCCGGCGCGGATCGAATCCCAGGCGGCTTCGAGTGGCGCTGCGATCGGTGCGCCGGAGTACTCCAGGGTCGAAGTGGACAGACCGCCTTGCACTTGCCCTTCTCGCCTCCCTCACAGTGGCGGACAGAGACAAAAAGGGGCCGCTGCGCCCGATTTGATTCGCGGCGCCGATGGCTTTTTTTCTCTCTAGCCCCCTGACGCAGACTCGGCGCCCGGAAGGCTGTTTCTGGAAGCGTCCGGGCGAGCTTTCAAGACCTGTTTTTTCACAAAAGTGAAATAATCAGCCTTGACAGCAAAAACCCTCGGAAAGCCGGGAAAGGCGCGGAAAACTGCGACTTTTTTGTTAGCTTTGATTTTACCCGGAGCGCGAATCGCGGGAAAAGCTGGGTTTTTTGAAAGGTCCCGAAATGGGACCAATCGGGGACCGGGCCGGTCGCAATTTGGAGGCGGTTTTTGAGGCCTCGATTCAGCCCAGGGAAGCAAGCCTTTTGGACAGCCGCGAAAATTTGCGGGCGGCGGTGTTCTTGTGAATGACGCCGCGCGCGACTCCTCGCGCCAGCTCCGGCTGGGCCGCCTTCAGCGCCTTGGCGGCATCGTCCTTCTTGCCCGACTCGAGCGCCGACTCGGCGGCCTTGATGAAGGTCCGGATCCGGCCCACGCGGGCGCCGTTGATCGCGGCGCGAGCGGCGTTGCGGCGGATGCGCTTCTTGGCTTGCGGCGTGTTCGCCATCGAAAAGTCCTCGGTTCGTCAGATCGAAAAGAAAAGCGGCGCGCGCCCGAGGGCCGCACCGGCGTCGCGCTCCCCTACCGGCAAGGGCGATTCGGGTCAACCGACGCCGTTGCTGCGAAGCGCCGTGCCGGCCCGCGCCCCCACCCGGCCACCCATGCAGAATATCCTCGATGGGTGGCCGGGTGGGGGTGCGGGCCGGTGCCGGATCGAGCGCGATACCTCACCGCTGGCAGCGCGGGCAGTAAAAGGTCGAGCGGCCGCCCTGGACGATTCGCTTGACCCGCCCGCCGCACGCGCACTTTTTGCCCTCGCGGTCGTAGACGTCGAACCGGGCCGAAAAATAGCCGAGGGTCCCGTCGGGGCTGACGAAATCGCGCAGGCTCGAGCCGCCGGCGGCGACCGCCTCGCCGAGCACCTGCGGGATCGCCGCCGCCAGCCGCTCGAGGCGCCCCAGCGAGATCGAGCCGGCGGCGCGCGCCGGGTGGATGCCCGCCCGGTGAAGCGCCTCGCAGGCGTAGATGTTGCCTAGCCCGGCGATGATTCGCTGGTCGAGGAGAAGAGCCTTGACCGGCGCCCGGCGGCCCTCGAAGCGGCGCCTGAACCAGCGCGCGTCGAGATCGGGGCCGAGGGCGTCGGGCCCCAGCGCGGCGAACGGCTGCCACCCGTCGAGCGCGTCGGTCGCGACCAGGTCGATCGAGCCGAAGCGGCGCGCGTCGTTGAGCGCCAGCCGCCGGCCCTCGTCGGTCGTCAGCAGCAAATGGTCGTGCCGGCCGAGCTCGTCCGGGTCGATCCGCCAGTGCCCGGACATGCCGAGGTGGAAGACGAGCGTGTCGCCGCGGTCGGTGCCGATCAGCCCGAACTTCGCGCGGCGGCCGACATCGGTCACCGTCGCGCCGGTCAGCCGCTGGCCGAGATCCTGCGGAAACGCCCGGCGCAGATCCAGCCGACGCGCCTCGACGCGGGCCAGCCGCCGGCCCTCGAGCACGCGCGCCAGGCCGCGGACGGTGGTCTCGACTTCGGGGAGCTCGGGCATGGCCGCGATATGGCGAAGGCCCGCCAAGCCCGCTAGAGGCACCGCCATGACGTCCAAGGTCAATTTCGGCGACCAGCTGGTCGAGCCCGACGAGAAGACCCGCCGCGTCGGCGCGGTTTTCAGCTCGGTCGCGCACCGCTACGACCTGATGAACGATGTGATGTCGGGCGGGCTTCACCGGCTGTGGAAGGACCGCTTCGTCGCCCGGGTGAAGCCGCGGCCGGGCGAGCGCATCCTCGACATGGCCGGGGGCACGGGCGACGTCGCCTTCCGGATGGCCCGGCGCGGCGCCAGGGTGACGGTCGCCGACATCAACCCGGACATGCTGGAGGTCGGCCGCGAGCGCGCGCGCCGTCGCGGCATCGACGGGCTCGAATGGCGGGTCGAGGACGCCCAAAGCCTGAGCTTCGAGGACCGCAGCTTCGACGCCTATACGATCGCGTTCGGGATCCGGAACGTCACCGACATCGGCGCGGCGCTTCGCGAAGCCTGGCGGGTGCTGGCACGCGGCGGGCGCTTCTACTGCCTCGAATTCTCGACCAGCGACTGGCCCGGGTTCGCCGACGCCTACGAAGCTTATGCCGACAACGTCATCCCGCGCCTCGGCCGCGCGGTCGCCGGCGACGAGGCGAGCTACCGCTATCTCGTCGAATCGATCCGCCGCTTCCCGCGCCCCGACGAGTTCCGGCAGATGATCGCCGACTCCGGCTTCGTCCGAGCGGGCGTCGAGCCGATGCTCGGCGGCCTGGTCGCCATCCACAGCGGCTGGAAGATTTGACCGCTTCGGTCACCCATCTGTGGCGCCTCCTCAAATGGGGGCGGACGCTCGCCCGCCACGGCGCGCTGCAGGGGATCGAGGCGGACCCGCTGACCCCGCCGCAGGTGCGGCGGCTGGCGCGGATCGCGCGCTTCGCCGCCAAGGTGCCGCCGACCCCCGATTACGCCAGGGCGCTGCAGGAGATCGGGCCGGCGGCGATCAAGCTCGGCCAGGCGCTGTCGACCCGCCCCGACCTGGTCGGCGACCGAGCCGCGGAGAATCTGTCGCAGCTGCAGGACAATCTGCCGCCCGCCCCGTTCGCGGCGATCAAGGCGGCGATCGAGGCGTCGTTCGAGACCCCGCTCGAGCAACTCTACTCGAGCTTCGATCCCGAGCCGATCGGCTCGGCGTCGATCGCCCAGGTCCACCGGGCGGTCACCACCGACGGCCGCGACGTCGCGGTCAAGGTGCTCCGGCCGGGCATCGAGCAGGAATTCGCGCAGGCGATCGAGACCTACGAATGGGCGGCCGCCCACGTCGAGAGCGGCGGCGGCGAGTTCGAGCGGCTGCGCCCGAGGCTGGTCGTCGCCCATTTCAAGCAATGGACGGCGCGCGAGCTCGACCTTCAGCGCGAGGCCGCCTCGGCCTCCGAGCTGCGCGAGAACATGATTGCCGAGCCGGGCTTCTTCGTGCCCGAGATCGACTGGCGACGGACCGCCCGCCGGGTGCTGACGCTCGAGTGGCTCGACGGGGTGAAACTGAACGACCGCGACGCGCTGGTCGCCGCCGGCCACGACTGCAAGGCGCTCGCCGCGATCCTGGTCCGCGCCTTCCTGCGCCAGGCGGTGGTCGACGGCTTTTTCCACGCCGACCTCCACCAGGGCAATCTGTTCGCGCTTGCCGACGGGCGAATCGCGGTGATCGACTTCGGCATCATGGGGCGGATCGACCGCCAGGCGCGGATGTGGCTGGCCGAAATCCTCTACGGGCTGATCACCGGCAATTACCGGCGCGTCGCCGAAATCCATTTCGAGGCGCAATATGTGCCGCCGCACCACAGCGTCGAGGAGTTCGCGACCGCTCTGCGGGCCGCCGGCGAGCCGATCCGCGGGCTCCCGGTCAAGGACATCTCGGTCGGCCGGATGCTCGAGAGCCTGTTCGCGATCACCCGCGATTTCGACATGCCGACCCAACCGCATTTGCTGCTGCTGCAGAAGACCATGGTGATGGAGGAAGGGGTCGCGACCAACCTCGATCCCGACATCAACATGTGGGAGACCGCCGAGCCGTTCCTGAAGGAATGGCTGCGTTCCGAGCTCGGGCCCGAGGCCTTTTACGCCGACAAGATCGTCGACATCGTGCGATCGCTCAAGAAGCTGCCGCACCTGATCGACAAGATCGACGCGCAATATCCGGAGCCGGGCGCGGCCCCGCCCCCGCCGCCGATCGCCGAAATCGCGC
>DASTZO010000067.1:0-6694 GCA_035764265.1 Sphingomicrobium sp. | reverse complement strand
GGCGACGAAGGCTCGCCGTCGGGCGGCGACATGGAGCGGCGCGGCGAGGAGGCCGACGAGGGCGACGACCAGGAGCAGGGCTCCGACGACGTGGATCTCGGAGACCAGGACGGGTCGCGCGACGACGACATAAGCGAGAGCGCGCAGGCCGCGGCCGGCCGCCGCAACTGGGAGCTCGCGCCGGAGACCGACTACCGCGCCTTCACCACCCGCTTCGACGAGGTGGTCGAGGCCGAGGATCTGTGCGACGTCGAGGAACTGGGGCGGCTGCGCGCCTATCTCGACCAGCAGATGGCGAGCTCGCAGAGCGTCGTCACCCGGCTCGCCAACCGGCTGCAGCGGCGGCTGATGGCGCAGCAGGCGCGCAGCTGGGAGTTCGACCAGGAGGAGGGGCTGCTCGATTCGGCGCGGCTGGCGCGGGTGATCGTCAACCCGGCCCATTCGCTGAGCTACAAGGTCGAGCGCGACATGGAGTTTCGCGACACCATCGTTTCCGTGCTGATCGACAATTCGGGCTCGATGCGCGGGCGGCCGATCGCCATCGCCGCGATCTGCGCCGACATCCTCGCCCGGACTCTCGAGCGCTGCGGGGTCGCGACCGAGGTGCTCGGCTTCACCACCCGCGCGTGGAAGGGCGGCCAGAGCCGCGAGGCGTGGCTGGCCGAAGGGCGGCCGGGGCACCCGGGCCGCCTCAACGACCTTCGGCACATCATCTACAAGCGCGCCGACGAGCCCTACCGGCACGCGCGGCGCAACCTCGGGCTGATGATGCGCGAGGGCCTGCTCAAGGAGAATATCGACGGCGAGGCCTTGCTGTGGGCGCACCACCGGCTGATCGCGCGGCCCGAGGAGCGGCGCATCCTGATGGTGATTTCCGACGGCGCGCCGGTCGACGATTCGACCGCCTCGGCCAACGGCGGCACCTATCTCGAGCGCCACCTGCGGCAGGTGATCGAGTGGATCGAGCGGCGCTCCCCGGTCGAATTGATCGCCATCGGCATCGGCCACGACGTCACCCGCTATTACGAGCGGGCGGTGACGATCATGGACGCCGACCAATTGGCCGGGGCGATGATCGAGCAGCTGGCCGATCTGTTCGACGCCGGCTGAGCCCAGCGCGGACAAAAAAATGGGCCCGGCGCAATTTCTCGCACCGGGCCCCCCTCGTTACGCGACGCGAGGGAATCGAAATCGGGACGGGGAAAGGGGAAAACCCCGTGCCTTGAGGGGCTTATGTCCGATTCACAGCCAATGAACCCTGAACGGGAAGTGCAGCCGAAGTTCAGGATTCGCGAGCTCGCCGCGGGGCTCCTCCTGCTTGCGGCGATCGCCCTGTGGGACCTCGCGCTGGCGCGCATTCCCAACCGCGCGGAGTTCGGCTGGCGAGCCGCGCGGATCGAGGCCCGGCCGCTGCGGCTGGACTCGCGCGCATTCGCTCCGCTGCGGCTGGCCGGAGCGTGGGAGTTGACCAGCGCGGACCCGCGCTTCGGCGGCGTCTCGGCGCTGGCAATCGACCGCGGCCGGCTGCTGGCGCTGACCGACTCGGGCGCGCTGGTCCGGTTCAGCCCGCGCCGGCAAATGGCGATCATCGGCGAGCTGCCCGGCGGGCCTGGCGACGCCCGCTTCAAGCGCTACCGCGATTCCGAGGCGCTGGTCCGCGATCCGCTCGGCCGCGGCTGGTGGGTCGCGTTCGAGAACCGCCACCAATTGTGGCTCTACGACCCGGGCTTCCGCCGGGCGCTCCGGCGGATCGACCTCGGCAAGCGCGGCTGGCGCGCCAATCGCGGCATCGAGGGCGCGGTCGCGGAGGGCGGCGCGCTGCTTCTGGTCCACGAAGAAGGCAACCACGTGCTGCGGGTCGCCGGGTCGCGGGCGCGGACCCTCCCGATCGCCCATGCGGGCGGCCGAATCTCGGACGCCGCGGCGATCGGCGCCGGGCGCTCCATCGCCGTCGAGCGCCGGGCGAGCCCGATCGGCTTTCGCAACGCGCTGGTCATCCTCGAACGGTCCGGCTCGGGCTACCGCTTCGGCCGCCGGGTCGCGCTCCCGCTCGGGCCGCTCGACAATGTCGAGGCGGTCGCGGTCGAGCGCCGGGCGGGCGGCGGGCTCCGGCTGTGGCTGATGACCGACGACAATTTCCAGCCGCCGCTCCGGACTCTGCTGATCGCCCTCGACTGGCCGGCTCCGCGCCAATAGAAGTTTCGCTGATGTACCGTGTCCTGCCCATCCTGACCGAGGCCGAGGTCGAGCAATGCCGAGCGATCGCGGCGTCGGCGCCGTTCGTCGACGGCCGGATCAGCAACCCGCACAACACGGCCAAGGCCAACGAGCAGCTGCACGACGCCGCCGCCTATCAGAAGAGCTCGGAGCTTCTGAAGCGGGCGATGGCGCGCAGCGAGGAGTTCCGCGAGTTCGCCTTCCCGGTGGCGATGGCGCCGCCGATGATGACCCGCTACCGCCCGTCGATGCGCTACGGTGCGCATGCCGACGCGGCGTTCATCCAGCTTCCCGGCGCCACCATCCGCAGCGATTTGAGCTGCACCATCTTTTTGAACGACCCCAAGGATTATGACGGCGGCGAGCTGCACATCCGGATCGGCGACGCCGAGCTGACCTTCAAGCTGCAGCCCGGCGAGGCGATCGTCTACCCGTCCGACACGCTTCACCAGGTCGAGCCGGTCACCCGCGGCGAGCGGCTGGTCGCGATCACCTTCATCCAGAGCCGGATCCAGGACCCGTTCCGGCGCAACCTGCTGTTCGAGCTGAACGAGGTGGCGGCGCTCGAGGGGCTGAAGATGGACCCGGCGAATTTCAACCGGCTGCAGCTCGTCCAGCAGAATCTGCTGCGCTTCTGGGGCGAGAAGCCCTAGCGCAGCGCTTCACCGGCTTAAGCGGCGCTTTCCTTGGCCTTCTTGGCGATCTCGCGCTTCAACTTGCGCGCCCTGGCCGACAATTTCTCGTCGCTGGTCTTGGTCAGCCAATTGTCGAGCCCGCCGACATGCTCGACCGAGCGCAGCCCGTGGGTCGAGACCCTCAGCTTGACGCTTTGCCCGAGCGCGTCGGAGATCAAGGTCACGTTCTGCAGGTTGGGCAGAAAGGTGCGCTTGGTCTTGTTGTTGGCGTGGGAAACATTGTTGCCCACCTGCCGGCCCTTGCCGGTCAGCTCGCATACCCGCGACATGGCGTCTCGATCCTGATTTGACCTGAATTGGACGAGCACTCGAAGGCGCCCGGAAAGAGCGGCCCGTTAGCCGCTTGCATGCCGTGCGTCAACTTGGCACGGGGGAAACTCGCCCGCAGTTTTGCGTTGTCCAATATCCCAGAAGCAGTCCGGAGCCAGCGCATGAGAGCCATCCTCCTCGTCCTCATCCTGGCCGTGGTCGCGCTGATCGCGCTGGTCGCGACCGGCCTTGTCGACATCAACCAGCTTCGCGGCGCCAAGGCTCCCGACGTCGACGTCAGCCGCAACGGGGTCACGGCGACCGGTGGCCAGGCGCCGGCGTTCGACGTCGAGACCGGCTCGGTCTCGGTCGGCACCCGCGACGCCACGGTCAAGGTTCCCGAGCTGAGGGTGAACCCGGCCGGCAACGACGCCGCTCCCGCGGCAAGCCAGCCGGCCCAGAATCAGGCGGCGCCCGTCAACGGCATGTAGCCGCCGCCTGGCTGACACGCCGGCCGGCCTGCGCTAGCCGCTTGGCGATGACCTTCCCGCTGCCGCCGCCGATGCGCCGAGCGCTCGACCTTGCCGCCGAGGCCGCCGCGGACGGCGAGGTCCCGGTCGGAGCGGTGGTGACTCTGGGCGACGCAATCATCGCCGAGGCACGCAACGCGATGCGCGGCCGGCTCGACCCGACCGCCCATGCCGAAATGGTCGCGATCCGGGCGGCGGCCGAAAAGCTCGGCAGCCCGCGGCTCGACCGGTGCACGTTATGGGTGACCCTCGAGCCGTGCGCGATGTGCGCGGCGGCGATGGCCGTCTCCAGGATCGCGGCGCTGCGCTTCGGCGCCGAGGACCCCAAGGGCGGCGGAGTGATCCACGGCGCGCGGATCTTCGCTTTGCCGACCTGCCACCACCGTCCCGACGTGCTCGGCGGAATCGGCGAAGCGGAATCGGCGGCGCTGCTGCGCGACTTCTTCGCGGCTCGGCGTTAGCCCGGGGCGCCGCTAGCGCAGCGGCACCAGCTTGATCTCGACCCGCCGGTTCATCGCCCGGCCGGGCTCGGTGACATTGTCGGAGATCGGGTGGCCCGCGCCATAGCCGCGGGTCGCGATCCGGGCCGCGGACACGCCCTTGGCCCGAAGCTGCCTGGCGACCGATTCCGCGCGCTTTTGCGACAGCGCCAGATTGGCCGCCGCGCTGCCGGTCGAATCGGTGTGGCCGAGCACGTCGACCAGGCTCTGGTTGAACTTTTTCAGCGTGAGGCCGATCTCGGCGACGGTCGACACGGCCTGCGGCTTGATGTCCGAGCTGCCGACGTCGAAGGTGCCGCTGGCCGGCAGCCGGAGCAGCAGCAGCTCGCCCGAGCGGATGACGTCGACGCCGGTGCCGGCGGTCTGGCGGCGAAGCTCGGTCTCCTGCCGGCCGACATAGTCCCACGCCGCGGCCGCGGTCAGCGGCTTGATGCCGGCCGCCCGGGCCTTCTTGACCCGCGCCGCGCGCCCGCCGATCAGGTCGGAGTGGACGTAAGCGGGCACCACCGGGACGACGATCGTCGGCGCGGGCGGCGGCGGCGGCGGCGGCGCGAAGGGGCCGATCCCGCATCCCGCCGTGGCCAGCAGCGGCGCGCTGATCGCAAGCGCGGCGAGGGTTCGAAATCGGCGCATCAAGTGACTCCCCTGTCCTGACCGGCCTGTCCGGATTTGAGCCTGAAACCGGCAAGCGTCCTTGGTGGTTCCGTACGTGAATCGACCCGGCCGATTCCAGGGCCGCTTGTGGTCGACCCCCATTGAAGGCTAAATCGCCCCTCCGCCCATGAGCGCTCCCCTGCTTCCATTTCCCTGGCTCGACCTGGTCCTGATCCTCGCTCTGATCGCCTTGAACGGCGTTCTGTCGATGAGCGAGCTGGCGATCGTCTCGTCGCGCGAGGCGCGGCTGAAGGCGATGGCCAAGTCGGGCAGCGCCGGCGCCCGGCGGGCGCTCGAGCTCGCCGCCGAGCCCGGCCGCTTCCTGTCGACGGTGCAGATGGGCATCACCTTGGTCGGAATCCTCGCCGGCGCTTATTCGGGAGCGACGCTCGGCGAGCCGGTCGGGCAGCGGCTCGCGCTGCTCGGAATCGAGCCCGAGACCGCGAGCACCATCGGCTTCGCCATCGTCATCGTCGTCGTCACCTACGCGTCGCTGGTGATCGGCGAGATCGTCCCCAAGCAGTTCGCCCTGCGCTCGCCCGAGCCGATCGCGGCGATCATGGCGCGGCCGCTCGACTGGCTGTCGAAGATCACCGCTCCGTTCGTCTGGCTGCTCGACAAGACCAGCGCGCTCATTTTCCGGGCGCTCGGCCTCGACCGCGAATCGCGCAACCAGGTCACCGCCGAGGAATTGCACCTGGTCGTCGCCGAAGCCCAGACCGCCGGCGTGCTCGAGGAAAGCGAGCGGGCGATCATCTCGGGCATCGTCCGGCTCGCCGACCGCCCGGTGCGCGAGGTGATGACCCCGCGGACCGACGTCGACTGGATCGACATCAGAGCGACCAGCGACGAGATCCGCAGCGCGCTGCGCGAGATCCCGCACAGCCGGATCCCGGTCGCCGACGGCTCCGTCGACAATATCGTCGGGGTGATCCAGGCCCGCGACCTGTTGACCCGCGCGCTCGACGGCCAGCCGCTCGAGCTCCAGTCGCTGTGCCGCTCGGCGCCGGTGATCCCCGACCTGATGGACGCGATGGACGCGCTCGCGGTGCTTCGCGCCGCCGACGTCCCGCTGGCTCTGGTCCACGACGAATATGGCCATTTCGACGGCATCGTCACGCCCGGAAGCATCCTCGCGGCGCTGGCCGGAGCCTTCGCCCACGACGTCGACGAGGATGAGCATCCGCCGCTGGTCGAGCGCGAGGACGGCAGTTGGCTGGTGTCGGGCGCCGCCAGCGCCGACCTCCTGAGCGACCGGCTCGGGGTGCGCCTGCCCGACGAGCGCGATTTCTCGACCGTCGCCGGCTTCGCGCTGTCGGTGTTGAAGCATCTCCCCGACACCGGAGAGCGGTTCAAGTTCGACGGCTGGTCGTTCGAGATCGTCGACATGGACGGCCGCAAGATCGACAAATTGATCGCCTCGCGGGCCAAGGCGAAAAAGCGCGAGGCCAAGGCCGAAAGCGTCGGCTAGCGGGCCCTACAGCTTGCCGAACTGCTGCTCGAACCCGTCGACGTCGCCGCGCGCGAGGTAAGCGGCCTGCTCGACGATCCGGTCGCGGCGCAGGCGGCCGCGGAACGGCCCCAATTGCTCGTCGATCATGTCGATCTCCTGCGGGGTCAAATGGGCCAGCTGCTCGAACCGGAGGAAGCCGCGCGCCGCGAGCATGTCGGCGAGCTTGGGCCCGACGCCCTTGATGCGCTGGAAATCGTCGGCCGCCGCGCCGCCCCCGGACAGGTGGCGGTGGACCGGCGCGCCGATGATCTCGCCGGTGACGTCGCTCGCCGCCGCCGCCGCCTCGGAGGCGAGGTCGTTGGCTTCGCCGCGCCGGTCGCGCCGGCTCGAATCCAG
>DASTZO010000066.1:0-6712 GCA_035764265.1 Sphingomicrobium sp. | reverse complement strand
GGCCGCGGCGGGGCCGCCGCGAGCGCTCCATTCGCTGTCGCCGACCCGCACCCGGCCGCCGTGCGCATCGACCGGCTCGACCACCGACACGACCTTGCCGACCAGCCGCGCCGAGCGGTCGTTGAGGAAGGGGTCGCTGCTGTCGACCGAGGCGTTGGAGTAGACGCGCCGCCCGACCATCACCGCGATCAGGCTGTAGAGCGCGAACAAGGCGAGCTGCGAGGCGGTGCCGAGGCCGAACAGCAAGGCGAACGCACCGGTCGCCAGAGCCGCCGCGCCGATGAACACGAGGAAGAAACCGGGCGCGATGATCTCGGCGATCAGCAGCAGCACGCCGCCGATCATCCACAGCCAGCCGGGCTCCAGATTGTCGAGCATCAGCCTTCGATCCTCGGAACGCCGGAGATCGAGGGCGGTGCTCCGCGAGTCGCGACGGGCTCGCGCTTCGGCTTGGGCGCGGCGGGCGGCCGCGGGGGCCGGTCCTCGCCGCCGAACACTTCGCGGGCGAGCTCGCCGATGCCGCCCAGAGTACCCATCAGCTGGGTCGCCTCGACCGGGAACAGGATCGTCTTGGCGTTGGGCGAGGTGGCGAACTTGCCGAGCGCCTCGACATATTTCTGGGCGACGAAATAGTTGATCGCCTGGCCGCTTCCGGCCTCGATCGCGTCGCTGACCGAGCGGGTCGCATTGGCTTCCGCCTCGGCCGACCGCTCGCGCGCTTCGGCCTCACGGAACGCGGCTTCCTTGAGGCCCTCGGCCTGCAGGATCTTGGCCTGCTTCTCGCCCTCGGCGCGAAGGATCTCGGACGCCCGCATGCCTTCGGACTCGAGGATCGCCGCGCGCTTCTCGCGCTCGGCCTTCATCTGGCGGGTCATCGCGTTGACGATGTCGGCCGGCGGCCGGATGTCCTTGAGCTCGACGCGGGTGATCTTGACGCCCCACGCCTCGGTCGCATGGTCGACCACGGCCAGCAGCCGGGCGTTGATCTCGTCGCGCTTCGACAGGGTCTCGTCGAGGTCCATCGACCCCATTACGGTGCGCAAATTGGTCGTCGATAGCGCCATGATCGCGGTGTAGAGGTCGCTGACCTCATAGGCCGCCTTGGCCGCGTCGAGCACCTGGAAGAACACCACCCCGTCGACCGCGACCATCGCATTGTCGCGGGTGATGATCTCCTGGCCGGGGATGTCGACGACCTGCTCCATCACGTTGATCTTGTGCCCGACGCGATAGAAGAAGGGCGGCACGAAGTTGAAGCCGGGCTGGGCGACGCGCACGAACCGGCCGAAATGCTCGATGGTGTAGCGGAAGCCCTGGTGGACGATCTTGACGCCCATCATCACGAACAGCAGCGCCAGGACGGCGATTGCAATCATAAAGGTCGTCAGCATATCCACGTGCGCGCTCCCATATTGTCGGCTTATGATGCGACGGCCTGAGGCCGCGTGAAAGAGAAATCGGCATGACCCTCGACCTGTTCGCGGTCCGCTCCATGCTGTTCCTGCCGGCCTCGAACCCGCGCGCGATCGCCCGGGCGCGCGAGGCGGGGTCAGATCTGGTCGTCCTCGACCTTGAGGATGCGGTCAAGCCCGGGGACAAGGAGCAGGCGCGGTCGGCGGCGCTCGACGCGGTGGCGTCGCCCTGGCCGATGCCGGTCGCGATCCGGATCAACGGCGTCGGCAGCGAATGGCATTCGCTGGACGTCGATGCGGTGTCGCGGTCGTCGGCCGACCTCGCGGTCGTGCCGCGCGCCGCCTCGGCTCATTTGGTGCGCGGCGTCCGCGAGGCGCTCGACAAGCCGGTGCTGGCGATGATCGAGACCGCGTCCGGGGTGCTGGCCGCCCCGGAGATCGCCAAGGAAAGCGCCGGGCTGATCGCCGGCACCAATGACCTCGCCGCCGACCTGCGGCTGCCGCCCGATGCGGGGCGCGAGCCGCTGCAGATGGCGCTGCAGTCGATCGTGCTCGCCGCGCGCGCCGCCGGGATTGCGGCGTTCGACGGCGTGTTCAACGGGCTCACGGACATGGACCGCTTCTCGGCCGAGGCCGCGGAAGGCCGCCGCCTCGGCTTCGACGGCAAGAGCCTGATCCACCCCGACCAGGTCGAGGCGTGCCACCGCGCGTTCGCGCCCAGCGAAGCCGAGATCGACCGCGCCCGGCGGCTGGTGGAGGCGTTCCACGGCGGCGCCGAGCGGTTCGAGGACCGGATGATCGAGCGCATGCACGTCGAGGCGGCGGAGCGGCTGCTCGAGCGCTCGGCCAGCCGTTAGCCAGCAGCGCCCAAGCGATCACTTCCGCCGGCGCGGGTCGTCGGCCGGGTTGACGTAGTCGATGCCGCTCGGGCCGGTGAACTGGACCTGCAGCACCGCTTCATAGTCGCCGGTCCAGGCATAATGCGGGTGCCTGGCCGGATAGACCCACAGCGACCCGGGCGGGAGCAGGCCGCCGGCCTTCTCGACCGTGGTTCCGCCGTTGGTGCCGATCGAGCCGCTGATCACCGTCACCACCTCGGAATAAGGGTGCGTGTGCGGCGGCATGGTGAAGTGCGGCGGGAATTTGATGCGCATGACGACGGTGTCGCCCTTGGCCGCCGGATTGCCGGCCAGGGTCGCGACCAGCACGCCCTTGGGAAAGGCCGGACTGGCCTGCCAGGTGAGGCCGTCGGGGCTGGTGACGGCGGTGTGCCGGGTGCCCTGAGCGATTGCCCCGCTTCCCACGCCGGCAACGGCGATCGCGGTCAGAACGGCTTTCATTCACGCCTCCAATTGGCTTCGAGGGACTTTCTAGACCTCGCAGGGAGGCACTTCCAAGCGTAGCGGGCCGGCCGGCCACTTGGCGAATCGCCGTTTCCTTGGCATGGGCCGATATGGCCGAACTCAACGCAGCTCCCGACATCCCGATGGGGCTGACCTTCGACGACGTGCTGCTCCAGCCGCTCGAATCCTCGGTGCTCCCGAGCCAGGCCGACACCAGCACCTTCCTGACCCGGGCGATCCCGCTCAACATACCCTTGCTGTCCTCGGCGATGGACACGGTCACCGAGGCCGACATGGCGATCGCGCTCGCCCAACTGGGCGGCATCGGCGTGCTCCACCGCAACCTGTCGGTCGACGAGCAGTCGGCCGCGGTCCGGGCGGTCAAGCGGTTCGAAAGCGGGATGGTCGTCAACCCGATCACCATGAGCCCCGACCAGACCCTGGCCGAGGCGCTCGAGCTGATGAAGTCCAACCGCATCAGCGGCATCCCGATCGTCGAGAAATCGGGCAAGCTGTGCGGCATATTGACCAACCGCGACGTCCGCTTCGCCGAGAACCCGCGCCAGCCGGTGTCGGAGCTGATGACCCGCGACAATCTGGCCACCGTGCCGCTCGGAACCAGCCAGGAGGAAGCGCAGCGGATCCTCCACCAGCGGCGGATCGAGAAATTGCTGGTGGTTGACGACGCCGACCACTGCGTCGGGCTGATCACTGTCAAGGACATCGAGAAATCGGTCGCGGCGCCGTTCGCGACCAAGGATTCCGAAGGGCGGCTGCGGGTCGCCGCGGCGACGACGGTCGGCGACTCGGGCTTCGCGCGCTCGGAGGCTTTGATCGACGCCGGCTGCGACTGCATCGTCATCGACACCGCGCACGGCCACAACCGGGATGTCGGGACGGCGGTCGAGCGGGTGAAGACCCTGTCCAACTCGGTCCAGGTGGTGGCCGGCAACATCGCCACGGCGGATGCGGCGAAGGCGCTGATCGATTCGGGCGCCGACGCGATCAAGGTCGGGATCGGCCCGGGCTCGATCTGCACGACCCGGATCATCGCCGGGGTCGGGGTGCCGCAGCTGACCGCGATCCTGTCGGCGGCCGCGGCCGCGGCGAACAGCGGCGTCCCGGTGATCGCCGACGGCGGCATCCGGACCAGCGGCGACATCGCCAAGGCGTTGGCGGCCGGCGCGTCGGCGGTGATGGTCGGATCCTTGCTCGCCGGGACCGAGGAAGCGCCGGGCGAAACCTTCCTGTACCAGGGGCGGACCTACAAGAGCTACCGCGGCATGGGCTCGGTCGGGGCGATGGCGCGCGGCTCGGCCGACCGCTATTTCCAGCAGGACATCCGCGACCATTTGAAGCTGGTGCCCGAGGGCATCGAGGGGCAGGTGCCGTACAAGGGCCCGGTGCGCGACATCGTCCACCAGCTGGTCGGCGGGGTCAAAGCGGCGATGGGCTACACCGGCTCGGCCAGCATCGCCGAGCTGCAGCGGCGCGCGAAGTTCATCCGAATCACCAACGCCGGCCTGTCGGAAAGCCACGTCCACGACGTCGCCATCACCCGTGAGGCGCCCAATTACCCGACGCGCTAGGCCATGACGCCGGCCGCCCGGCTGCAGGCGGCGGTCGAAATCCTCGACGAGGTGATCGCCTCGGCCCGCGACGACGGGCCGCCCGCCGATGTGATCGTCACGCGCTATTTCAAGGCCCGCCGCTACGCCGGCTCGGGCGATCGCCGGGCGGTCCGCGAGCTGGTGTTCCGGGCGATCCGCAGGTCGGCGGAACGGCCGGGAAACGGGCGCGCCGCGGCGCTCGGGCTGGCGAACGACGATCCGGAGCTGCTCGCCCTGTTCGGCGAGGGGCGCGGGCCGCCGGCGATCGCCGAGGGCGAGGAGGCGAGCCCCGCGGCGGCGGTCCCGTCGTGGCTCGAGGCCGAGGTCTCGCCGCTGGTCTCGTCCGCCGAACGGCCGGCGCTGCTCGAGCGCGCTCCGCT
Source organism: Sphingomicrobium sp. (assembly GCA_035764265.1). GTDB lineage: Bacteria > Pseudomonadota > Alphaproteobacteria > Sphingomonadales > Sphingomonadaceae > Sphingomicrobium. The sequence goes on along the minus strand of DASTZO010000066.1, from coordinate 1,967 downwards.
CGACCTTCGGGTGAACCTTGCCCGGGCCGAGCGCGACCAATTGCTCGGCCAGTTCCCCGGCGCCGAGCCGACTCGGCTCAGCCCGTGGGGGCTGCGGTTGCCGCCTGACAGCCGGGTCGACGACCATCCGGCGTTCATCGACGGGCTGGTCGAGGTCCAGGACGAGGGCAGCCAGCTGATCGCGCTGGCTTGCGAGCCGCGCGACGGGATGCGCATCCTCGACCTGTGCGCGGGCGGCGGCGGCAAGGCGCTGGCGCTCGCGGCCGCGGCTCCGGGCGCGCAGATCCTCGCCACCGACACCAACCGCTCGCGCCTCTCGAAGCTGCCGCCGCGCGCCGCGAAGGCCGGCGCCCGGATCGAGACCCGGTTGCTCGACACTCCGCGCGAGCTCGAGGCGCTGGCCGACTGGGCGGACAGCGCCGACCTGGTGCTGGTCGACGCGCCCTGCTCGGGCAGCGGCACCTGGCGGCGCAACCCCGAAGGCCGCTGGCGGCTGACTCCCGGGCGGCTCGAGCGGCTCGTCCGGCTGCAGGCGCATCTGCTCGACATCGGCGCGGCGATGGTCCGCCCGGGCGGTCGGCTGGTCTATGCGGTCTGCTCGATCCTCACCGCCGAAGGCGAGGGCCAGGTCGCGCAATTCCTGGGCCGCCGTTCATCCTGGGTTGCACAGGAAACACCTATCCAGGCCGGGCGTTTGGCGGGTGCCGGCAAGTTGCTGACCCCCGGCCATGACGGCACCGATGGCTTTTTCGTCGCGCGGCTGGCCCGACCATGTTAGGTGGGCGGCGAGCGAACTGGAGAGAATGATGCGCCTGCTGCACCGCATTGCGTTGGCCGGACTTGCCGGGCTGCTGATTGCCGCGCCGGTGTCCAGCCAGAAGCCGGACGACCAGATCCATCCCCGCTCGCTCGAGCTGCTCCGCCAGGGCGAGACTTTGCTCGCCGGCGGCAAGTTCGTCGAGGCCGACGATGCGCTCGAGGCGGCGCTGGCGGTCGACCCGCGCAACCGGGCCGCGTTCGTGGTGATGGCGCGCGTCGCCCAGAAGCAGAAATTGTTCGGCCAGGCGATCCGCTTCACCAACAAGGCGCTGGCATTGGAGCCGCGCGACCTCGACGCGCTGGCCGTCCAGGGCGAGGCGATGGTCGAGCTGGGCGCGGTGCCGCGCGCCCGCGACAATCTCGCCAGGCTCCAGAAGCTGTGCCCGAGCGGGTGCCGGCAGCTGGCGGCCCTGTCGGCGGCGATCAGCCGCGGGCCGACCGCGGTGGCGTCGGTCAAGCCCCCGCCGAGCCCCAAGACCAATTAGCCTAGCACCCTCGCGACGGCGACGAACTCCTCGACGCTGAGCGTCTCGGCTCGGCGGCCGGAGTCGATTCCAAGCTCCTCCAGGGCATTGAGCGCGCCAGGCAATGCCTTGAGGCTCGAGCGGAGCATCTTGCGGCGCTGGCCGAACGCGGCCTCGGTCAGCCGCTCCAGAACGCTCGGGTCGACTCCGGCCGGCATCGCCGCCGGCACGATGTGGACCACCGCTGAGGTCACCTTGGGCGGCGGCACGAACGCCGAGCGGTTGACGCTGAGCGCGATCCTCGGCTGGGCCCGCCACTGGGCGGCCACCGACAGCCGCCCGTAATGCTCGCTGCCGGGGCGAGCGACGATTCGCTCGGCGACCTCCTTCTGGAACATCAGGGTCAGCGAGCGCCACCACGGCGGCCAGTCGCCGCCGAGCCAGCGCAGCAGCAGAGCGGTGCCGACATTGTAGGGCAGGTTGGCGACGACATGCGCGCCGTCGCCGGCCTCGAAGCGCTCGTCGACCCGCATCGCATCGCCCTCGACGACCTTCAATCGCGCCGGATAGGCCCGCTCGAGCTCGGCGAGCGCCGGCCTGCAGCGGCGGTCGCGCTCGACCGCGACGACGTTCGCTCCGGCGTCGAGCAGCGCCCGGGTCAGGCCGCCCGGGCCGGGCCCGACC